>JAWSVH010000107.1:0-14992 GCA_033852015.1 Desulfobacula sp. | reverse complement strand
GCTGGTCTGCTTTAATCCCTAAGCGTTTTTTACGATCTTTTTCATAATCCGTATATGAGCCTTCAAAAAAGACCGTTTGACTGTCTCCTTCAAACGCAAGAATATGGGTTGCAATTCTATCTAAAAACCATCGATCATGGCTAATGATTACGGCACAACCAGCAAAGCTTTCCAGGGCTTCTTCTAGAGCTCTTAACGTATTTATATCCAAGTCATTTGTCGGTTCATCCAACAATAAAAGATTGGCTTCTTCTTTAAGCAGGGTGGCTAAATGAACCCTGTTTCTTTCTCCACCTGAAATATCTTTAACCTTTTTTTGCTGATCAGATCCTGAAAAATTAAACTTAGCAACATAAGCCCTTGAATTAATTTCTCTACCGCCAATCAACATTTTCTCATTCCCACCGGAAACCGTTTCAAAAATTGTTTTTTCAGGATCAAGAGTATCTCTATCTTGATCCACATAAGCTAACTTGACGGTATCACCAACCTCAATTATACCAGAATCTGGCGACTGTTTTTGAGTGATCATATTAAAAAGGGTGGTTTTACCTGCACCATTGGGACCCACGACCCCTATTATTCCACCGGCCGGTATAATAAAATTCATATTATCAACCAAGAGTTTATCATCAAACCGCTTTGAAATTTCCTGAGCCACAATAACTTTTTGACCCAGCCTGGGACCCGGTGGTATAAAAATTTCCATCGTCTCTTCTTGATCTTTGACATCTTTTTTTAACAGCGCTTCATATGCATTAATTCTTGCTTTAGATTTAGTTCTTTTCCCCTTAGGGGACATCTGAATCCATTCCAGTTCGCGTTCTAAAGTTTTTTGATGTTTAGAAGAGGCTTTTTGTTCATTGGCCAACCGTCTTTGTTTCTGGTCAAGCCAAGAAGAATAATTTCCTTTCCAAGGAATTCCTTGACCCCGATCCAGTTCTAAAATCCATCCTGCAACATTGTCCAAAAAATATCGATCATGAGTTACCGCAATGACTGTTCCTTCATAACGACTCAAATGTTGCTCAAGCCAGGATACACATTCTGCATCCAAATGATTGGTAGGTTCATCGAGTAAAAGAATATCAGGCTTTTGCAATAAAAGCCTGCAAAGGGCAACCCGTCTCTTCTCTCCACCCGATATAACATTTACAGGAGTATCACCAGCAGGACACCGTAGCGCATCCATAGCCATTTTTAATTTGGAGTCTAAGTCCCAGGCATCGATACGATCCAGTCTATCTTGAATTTTTCCCTGTTTTTCAATTAATTCATTCATTTGGTCATCTGACATTGGATTTGCAAATGCTTCAGAAATTTTTTCATACTCATTTAAAAGATCAACGGTTTCTTTCACGCCTTCTTCAACCACTTGACGAACTGTTTTCTCACTATCAACCAAAGGTTCCTGTTCAAGATATCCAATGGTAAAACCTTTAGATAAAATTGTTTCTCCAGAATGTTTTTGATCAATACCTGCCATTATTTTTAATAATGAGGACTTACCTGATCCGTTCAGGCCCAATACCCCAATCTTTGCGCCATAAAAATAAGACAGCGATATATTTTTAAGTACCTGCTTTTGCCCATGAGTTCTACCCACATTCATCATGGAATAAATAATTTTTTTTGTATCTTCAGACATCCTTATAAGCTCCTTATTTTATTGCTGCTATACATTCAATTTCAATTCGTGCATTTTTAGGTAGGGCTGCTACTTCTACGGTGGATCTTGCAGGGGTGTGCCCATTAAAAAGATTTTCATAGATCTGATTCATTCCATTAAAATCATCCATTGATTTTAAAAAAACAATGGTTTTAATTACTTTATCCAGTCCAGATCCTATTTGTGTTAAGACTGTTTCAATATTTTTTATAACCTGTGTGGTTTGTTCCTCTATAGTGGAACCAATCAGTTCCATTGTTTTTGGATCCAAGGGGATTTGCCCTGAACAAAACACCATCTCTCCATGTACTACCGCATGACAATATGGTCCGATAGCTGCCGGCGCATTTTTAGCAAAAATAATGTCCATGACATCCTCCTTATACTTTTAAGTCATTACAATGGGTTCTTTTAAAATGAGTTCAATGGCTTTCCTGGCTGTTTTAGCGATTATAGGAAAATTTTCATCTAATTTTGATATCTGTCGTAAATTTTCACTGGTTCTTAAAATTAACCTTGCAAAATCACCTTCTGCATAATCAGATCGAACCATAAGATCCTCCCATGATTCATCATGGGCCCATTTATACAACATAAGACTTGGCTGTATAAATAAGTTGGGTGCATCAAAACCTTTTTCCAGCAGTTGCATTGCAAATGGTTTTAAGCCTTTTCTAACATCTAAAAAACTATCTTTTAATCTTTTAGGTAATATTGAATTGTACAAAGGATCATCTTTAAATTCTTTTTCATTAACAAAAGCACAAATAATAGCCGCTAACAATGCCGGATCGTTTTGCGGCAACAAATTTTTTCGAATACCCTGGGCAACCAAAAGCGGGGCGTCAATCCGCAATTTTGAAGCCCAAAGACCATCTTGAGTCAATTGACCATTTGTAGATACAAATTGGTGAGCGATTAAAAATTCCATATGGTCCATAAAATCATACCACAAAAATTCAAGATCCTGTCCGAACCTTTTTTGCGCTCTTTTGCCTTTTTTCTTACCCAAAGAAATCTGGTATGAAGCAAAAGACTTTTCAAGCAATATTTTTATTTGATCGGGTGTATGGGATAATAAAAGATTTAAAACCATAGAAAAATTAATATTAATCTGGCTATCAATATCTGCGGCCGCTTGGCTATGAAGTGTTGATATATATTTTAAATCCATATACCTGCCGGGCAAAACAATCGAAAAACCAATATTATCCATACCGCGGCGTCCAGCTCTTCCGGACATTTGTTGATATTCACTCGAAGTCAGCGGCATAAATTCAATACCGTTAAAACGATCGGAATTTAATACTACCACCGAGCGGGCAGGGAAGTTGACTCCTGCTGCCACGGTTGATGTTGCAAACATAGCATTAAGCAACCCTTTGGCCATCAATGTTTCAACAACCACTTTCCAGGCGGGAAGATGTCCACTATGGTGAGCTGCAGCGCCAGTATTTTCCAAATATTTACGATGATGATGTTTGCTTAAATGAGAATTTTTGGAAACTAAAATATCCAATTGTTTTTTCAGCATCTTTTTTTGATCAGGTTTTTTTGACAATAAGTTTGAGTTACAAAGCTTAATTGCCTGATCGCATTCGGCCCTGGATTTGAGAAAAAAGATCGCCGGTAATAAATTATAATGAGCCAATATTTCTAATATCTGATCAAAGGGCGGCAATTTGTTGTAAGATCCTCTGAAAAACTTTTTTTGAGCACTATTAAACTTATTTACTTTCTTATGCAACACAGGCTTATTATTATCATTTAATTGACTATCTAATAATGGGAATAAGGTCCCAGAAGGATGAATGAATAATGGATAAAGGGGAACAGAACGTTCATGTTCTTCAATTATATAACATTTTTTTCCCCGAATTCTTTCAAGCCATTTTGCTACTTCATATGAATTTCCAATCGTCGCGGACAATAAGAGCAGTGGAATTCGTACGGGTAGATAAATCATAATTTCTTCCCAGACAACGCCTCTTTGTTCATCTCCTAAAAAATGTGCTTCATCCAGAATAACAAGATCACACTCAAGATCCTTACCGGTGTGCATAGCATCATACAATTGATTTCGTAATATCTCTGTGGTTCCAATAATAATTTTAGCTTCTATATTTTCTTTAATATCTCCGGTTAAAATTCCAACATTTTCTGGGCCGAATATTTTAGAGAAAGCTGCATGTATTGAATTGGTTAAGGCTTTTAAAGGAGTGGCATACCAAACCTTTCCTTTTTTATTAGCAATTGTTTTTGAAACTTCCTGGGCAATCCATGTTTTACCCGCACCTGTGGGCGCTGTAACCAGACAATCTGATTTTTTAATTGCCTTTAGTGCGTCTAATTGAAAAAGGTCAGGAGTAAAGACAGAATTATCTGGAGTACCGATCTTTTTAAATACCTGCTTTAATGCCTTATCTGAGCCAGGATTCATTTGGGTAATTGTCTTTTTTTTTCTTGGATTTTTATGGAGTTTTTTAGTGTCGTAAAATCTTTTTTTCATGGTGCTAATAAACCATAAAATACGGTTTTATGCAACTTTTTAGTTGTGTAAAATAATTCATAAATAGCACATTAAAATCCATAACAAATTTGAAACTGTTTTGAAAAAAAGGTTAACGGCATAAACAATAATCACCTGACAATACAGACGATACAGATCAATACTGGTTATCAACCTAAAAAATCAGGTACAAAAAAAGTATAAAAGAGCTTGACATATTATATACCAGCAACTATAAAAATTTCTCATGTTGTTAATTAATGCTATTAACAATAAACACATCAATCAATGGCTGCAAAGGTGTTGATTAAAGTTGGTTTACTCTTAGTTAGTTGCCAATGACATACAAATCTTAGTGTATACGGGATGGGGAGTTGTTGTTTAACTCTTATATTTAATTCATATTGATTTGATCAACAATGATCAAGGAGAAAGAAATGAAGAAAAAAATTGTATTGTCCATGTTAAGTGTATTTTTTATCAGTTTAGTATTACTTCCATTTAATGTCTCTGCAAAAGAGAAAGAATTAAAAATTGCGGGTTGGGGTTCACCAAAACATTTTATTGCTGTACAGCGTGCAATGTGGACCAAAGCTGTAAATGAAAGCCCAGCTGCCGCAGGGAAATTTAAATTAGTTGAATACCCTGGTGGTTCACTTTATGGTCCCAAACAGATGCATATGGCAGTAGCAAAAGGTTCTGTTGATATTGGTGTAATTTTACAGCCTGCAATGCTTGCAATGGTTCCCATGATGCAAGGTGCTTACCTTCCCTTTGCTTTTGACAACATGGATGATGCAGCAAAATGTTATCAGGGCGAATCTCTGGCAATTATTGAAAAAGCCCTCGCTAAAAAAAGAATCAAACTTATTTATACAAACTTTACTGATGGTGTTCAAATTTTCAGCAGCAAAAAAACCATTGATACAGTTGAAGACTTCAAAGGCTTAAGAGTTCTTAGCACCAGCCCAATGGTCACAGAAATTTTCGGCATACTCGGCGCAGCTCCAGACTCTTCCATTCCATATTCTGAACAATACATGGCTCTGAAAAGAGGTATTTCTGATTCAATACTGAACTCTGTTGTTGGTGGCTATTTTCAAAGAACTGCTGAAGTTGCCGGTCACATCACTAAATGTGATATGACTTTTGCAACTATTCTAATGGGCATGAATCTGAAAAAATGGAATAAACTTCCTAAAGACCTTCAGAATATTATGAAAACTGAAGGTGCAAAAATTCAGGCTATGAGTCTTCCAACTGCCAAAGGTTGGGAGAAAAAATTTACTGCTGACATGATCAACCTAGGTACAGATCTTAAAGTAATGAAAGATTCTGAACGTGCTAAACTTAAAGCCATTGCCAAACCATTATGGGTAAAGTGGGCAAAAAAGAATGGTGCAGATGCTCAAAGACTTCTAGAGCTTAACAGTGGTGCTAAATAATAACTTTTCAAGCACTTATATAGCTTGATTGAATAAGAATTACTTGTCAAAGGGCTCAACTTATCAGGCCTTTTGGCAAGTAATATTTTTGTAGCATCATTTTTTACTAAATCATTATATTATATTAATTTTGGCTTGAGCAGGAATAAACATGGAAACACCTAAAAAAAGATTTTTTATATTTCGCTGGATTGATAAACTAACTGATATTGGCGGAGCAATAGCTGCCTTTTTTCTCGGAGTTATTGCCTGTATCATTACCTATGAAGTTGTTATGAGAAAGTTCTTTAATTCTCCAACATCATGGGTTGGGGAAACCAGTGTATATATGTGGATGGTTGTCGGGCTTTTAGGTGCAGCTTTTGCACTTAAAAATGACAGCCATTTTGGTATTACAACCTTTATTGACCAATTGTCTGCAAAAAATCGCAGTCGAATCCAGATCGTTACCAAATGCATGGGCCTTATATATTCTATTATATTCATTTTTAAAGGATATGAAATGGCTGTCACCTCCTATGAATTGGAAGATATTAGTAGTGGTCTGATGGCAATGCCTCTTTGGATTCCTTGCATGATGGTTCCGATTGGCGGTTTATTACTTTCTCTGCAGTTTATTAATAAAATTGCAGAAGAATTTTCTGATTAAAAATAAAGGTGGGTTAGGATAGACTTATGATGACTTTTTATATTATCGGTTTTATTGTTATTTTCTTACTGGTTTTAGCCAGTGGTATGCCAGTCGGTTTTGGACTTGGATTCCTTGCCATAGGGTTGCTCACCTGCTACACCGATTTCTCAGAGGCGACATCCGTTTCTATGGAAAAAGTATATTCATCCATGGATTCCAGTATTCTGGTGGCCATTCCCTTATTTGTGCTGGCGGCCCAGCTCATTGCAGAAACAGGTATGGGTGCAAGACTATTTAATGCTGCAAAAGCATTTCTGGGACGATTAAAAGCCGGCCTGGGCGTGTCTACGATTATCAGTAGTGCCTTGTTTTCGGCCATGACTGGATCCAGCTTTGTTGCAGCTTCAACCATGGGTTTGATTGCTATCCCGGAACTCAGAAGAGCCAAGTATCCGGATGCTCTCACTTCTGCAGCTATAACCGCTGGCGGGTCATTGGGAGCAGTTATCCCACCCAGTCTTATTCTTATCATATATGGATATCTGACAGATGAATCCATTGCAAAATTATTTGCCGCAGGAATGGTTCCAGGTTTTTTACTGGTTGTTTTGTATTCTCTTGCAATGATGCTTTTTTCCGGCACTATTGGTAAAAAATCGGATACCGAAGAAGAAGCAAGCGACACAGATGAGGCACCTGTTCCTGAATTGCAGGTTGTTGAATTGACAAAATGGCAGGCCCTTAAAGAAGCCTTCTGGGGGTTAATGGCTCCTGTGATCATTTTGGGCGGAATATATGGTGGCATTTTTACAGCAACAGAAGCCGCTTCCATTGCCGTTGTTTATTGTACTTTTGTCGGATTTGTCATCTACCGGACGCTGGATCTGAAAAAACTATGGGGCATTTTAATGACCGCCATGAATGTTTCAGCCATGATCGCTATGATTGTTATTGGTGGTGCGATGCTTGGATTTGTTGTAGTTCAGGGACATATTCCACAGGATCTTCTCGCATTCATTGTAGAAAAGAATTTTAACCCCTGGTTGTTATTGTTCTTGATCAATGTTCTTTTGTTCATTTTGGGAATGTTTTTAGAAATTCTGGCATTGATTTATCTCGCTATTCCACTGCTTTACCCCGTTGTCGAGCATATGGAATGGAATAATGTCTGGTTTGCTGTTATTTTTCTATTAAATGTTAACCTGGCACTTATTACGCCTCCAATGGGAGGAGTATTGTTCATAGTTTCGCAGATAGGAGGCATTGAATTAAAAGAGGTTATTAAAGGAGCATTCCTTCCAATTACTATTATTATTATTGTTCTGATCTTAACCATTATTTTCCCATCAATTGCCACATGGATGCCCAGTATAATTAACTAAGGAGAATGCTGATGGTGCAACAAATTAAAAAAATTCTATTTGCAACAGATCTATCAAAAAGCTCAATAGAGGTCTTTGAACAGACCGTCGTTCTTGCCAGTCAGATAGGTGCTTCAATTGTGATTGCACATATCATTGAAGATGGATCAGATGGCGTTCAAAACCGTATGATTCATCTTGTTGACCATGAAATGTACGAAAAAAACAGGAAAGAAGGTCAGGATAATGTTAGAAGTGCTTTGATTGGAAAACAAAAGCTCATTCCCATTATTCAAAATGCATTAAAAGAACTTTGTGACAATACAAATAATACACCCGTCGTCATAGATTCTATTGAGGTCAATTACGGAAATGCCGCCGATGGAATTATACAGATTGCAGAGACTTCTGGTTGTGATATTATTGCCATGGGATATTATAAAAAAGGTTCTTTATTAAAAGCCCTTTCAGCTACCAGAGGCGGAAAGGTTATTATCAAGGAAAGTAAAGTACCTCTTTTCCTGGTACCATTAGAAGAATAATTTTTTTATTCTTTTACCTGTAAATTTTCAAGCCAATAAAACTGGGAGCTTTAAAATAAAGCTCCCAGTTTCTTTTGTAGCAACTCTCTTAATTATGAAATAAACTTCTGTTTTTCAGATAATATTGTAATAGCTTTAAGATTATGGCATAGTATTAGGCTGAAACCTTTTGAATCGAATTTAAGAGGTTTTTGCTTATTAGATCTTAAATGATGTAAAAAGAAGGGGATTATGAATCTTCAGGGCGATTTTGAAGGACTTACACTGGCAAGTATCCTTCAACTGTTATGCAATGATCAAAAAACGGGAGTCCTCACTGTAACCTGCGATGAAGAACAAAGCCGTGTTTTTTTTGAACAAGGAACCATTGTATATGCTTCTGCCTCTCTAAAAGAGGCTCGACTGGGATATCTAATGCGTTCTGATGGTATTATTTCAGCTCAACAGCTACAGCGGTGCCTTGCCCTTGCTAAAGAAGAAAAACTTCATTTAGGCAAGATTCTTGTCGAAAAGGGGTATATATCTCTTGACACTCTAAAAAAATATAATACAAAACAAGTCGAAGCCATATTATATAATCTTCTCTTCTGGAAAAAAGGTCGTTTTGAATACAAAGATGCTAAGCTCAATTTAAAAGGCATGATCGTAACCCAGCTCAATCCAATGAGATTAATTTTAGAGGCATCCAGAAGAATTGATGAGCTATCTGTATTACAACAATCTATACCCAGTGATAAAATTGTTTTTAAAATGTCCGGTAAGGTTCAAAGCAAAGAAGAAATTAAACTCAACGCAAATGAATGGCGAATTCTTTCATTAATTGATGGCACTCGAACTGTTAGACAGGTGATTAACGAAAGTGGATATGATGAATTTGCTGTATTTAAAATCTTTTTTTCCGTTATATCCTCGGGCCTGATTGAACAAAAAGAAGAAATTTATTTGGAAGATGAGGCAGACCAAAGTGATTATTCAGCGATCCTTACCGTTTTTAATGATATTTTTTCTTCGATTAAAGCCAATATTTCTGATGAGTTGGGAGATAGAAGTTATTCTCTTTTTGAAGAAAGCAAATTAGATCTTTCAATTGAATATAAACAAATCCTTGCCAATTATCATCCAGACAATCATAAAATTGCCAATCTTCAATCTTTATCTTCTGCCATCGAAGAAATGGAAATTGTTGATGAACCTAAAACTTTAATTATTTCCGGTTTTACTGAATATTGTATGCTGGTTTTAAAAAAGGTCGGTGAAATACTTGGAGTCCAACCATTAGCCAATATCCTTGATGGAATTGAAAAGGTATTAGAATATGTCAAAAAATACCAGGCAGGCTCCAAAGAGAAAAGTAAGATTGTCAACGATATGAAAAGTATCATCGATGATATTCATTCTGGATCTAAAAATGGAGAAAAAACCAAAAGCGGTATCTTTAATTTTTTTTCAAAATAATTTTAATTCCAGACGCTAAGAATCTGCTACTTTTGCCCCGCCATATGCCAAAAAGGAAAGTGCGGCTGTCCTGAACAAAGCCCTTACAATTTCAAGAATATCGTTTGGAATAACCGTGTCAAAAATAATAACATAGTCTGCTATAAATAATAAACATGCTGTTATCAGAATAAGATTAATTACTTTGCCAACCTTACCACCGGCATATTTAATTCGGGCCTTATTAAAAACAAAGATTATGATGAGATATATAACCAAGGTGAAAATCAGTATTATTGTCTGTGCAGTCATGAATACCTCCCTTTTTAATCTATTTTCTTATTTAAAAGATTATTTAAAAATTGAATGACCTTGCTGGCAAAAATCATATCATTCATTGTTTGATGTTTTACCACTCCCAGGTTGAAGTTGCCAACAGGAAATATTAATATATCTTTTTTACTCTTTCTTGAAAAAATTGTATATTTTAATCGTGTTTTAGCGATCGCCCATGAATTTTGAGCACAAACAAGCACCATTTTTGCGACTTGTTCCGGTTGTTCTATATCATGGGCCATTACTTGCCCTTTATGATTCACAAGAATATATTCATCCACTCCCTGGATATCGCGGATTTGTAATATGTCTTGAAGGGTAACCATACTTACCAAGTTTATCCTCTCTCCTTTCTTTTATGCATAGAACAGTTTGTAATTAAGCTATCAAGCGGCATAAATATACTTTGTACTGCTTTTATCGTTTGACATATAACAACGATAATACGATTTGTATCCAGCGCTCTGACGACGGTGTGACGATTAGAGATAAAAAGAACCATCTGTTCAATATCTCTATATTGTTCTTGGCAAATTGAGATATTTTCTAACAATTTTTTACCCAAAAAAATAAGATCATCACGGGTTAGCAAATCTGACATAAAATCTATTAAAACTTCTTTATTTCTATGATAGACAAATCCTCCAATAACATCTGGACGTGAGCTGATTTGTTTTAAATTAATACGTATTTGGTTGAGTATTGACTTGTCTGAAGATTCTAAAGCATAGTTGTTTCGGTAGGCACACGATGAACACTGAAAAACAATTCTTCTATTTTCAATTTTTGCAGTGGGTAAAGAATTTTTCCCTCCACAATCTTCACAAAAAACAATCATTTGATACCATCAATTTCAAGACGTAAACATCGACTTTATTTTCCCCAAAATTCCTGAAGACCCTTTTGGAAGATTATTAATATTCATGTTATGACTATTTTGATTTAAAAAGTTCGGGTCTTGCGCCTGATTTTCTGGCAATGTTCCCATTGATAAATCCAAGTTAAAAGAGATAATTTCAAGCAGACTTATTTTTTGAATATCGTCCTTCCAGGCAGTTTTTAAAAAAGTAATGTCCTGACCAATTAAATTCAGCACGGTTTTATCCTTAAGCCATGCTTTTTCTTTAATAGAAGATTCAAGTCTTTTTAAAGTTTCATAGCCAGACGGATCATCAGATAGTTTTTTATCATTGTCTATAAGAGTAGGCTCACTAAAAGATTCGTCTTCATCTTCAAATGGAACAATGCTTTCAACACTCTCTGTATCCCCGTTTTCTTTTTTAATTATCTCCGCCTCTACAGGTTCGGATAATAAATCGTCAGGCGTTTCCAAATTGAAAAATTCATTAAGTCGGCTATCAATTTCAGCAATGGGTGTATTATCTTTTCTCTGGGGTGTAAATTTTTTAAGTCCACTTGTCTGGGATTCATCATCCTGATCAAACATCTGAGCGACATTATTTTCTCCCCCTTGGCCTTGAACTTCCATTAAATGAATGGCGTCAAGCAGTTCATCTGCCGGAGACTCTTTCATACTGAAAAGATCATCCATCACATCTCTGGGTGTATTTGTTGAGTCGTGTTTATCTACTAATGCAGGGCTGATATGGTCTGACGTTAAATCTTCTTCAGAAAGTTCTGTCAAAGGGGTAAGGTCTTGAGGCGTATCCCTTGGTGATGTTTTTACATGAGAAAGTGCCGGAATAATCTCACCAGCTTGAGCTGTCTGAGTATCTTGTTGTGCTTTGGCCGTTTTTTTAGGCTTAGAAATTCGTTGTTTAAAATCTTGAAATCTTGAAATATCCTTTTCAAGAAGCTGTTTTTTTTCATTAAAAGTCATCTCTTTTGTCTGAACAATATGCTGCAAATTCTCAAACACACTTCTTAAAAAAGAAATTGAATCAGTGGGTGCGTTAACTTTTTGAATCCCGATAAATCGTCCAATGCTGTGAATCATCTTTAAAAAAGTATGATGAATTTTATAGCCCTTTAATTTGGACAATAATTGAGTTACCACCGTTTCAAAATTGTTTAAGGTAACATCGGATATCTCCCAGTCAATGGCTAAAATAACCGCTTTTAGACCATCCATATCTTTTATGTTTATATTGGGATTTGAAATAATTTTATTTTGAAAAATCTTATATCGATCCATTTGTTCAGATACAACGCTATCAATTTTTTTCTGATCAAGATGTGGAGTATCAACAATCTTTACAAGTTGTCCGATTATTGTCTTGAGCAGTGGCAAGGCATCAACATGTGCAGCCTTTTGTTTTGAAGCAAGATATCGGGTCAATAATTGGGTCATCTTTAATAGGGTAATAACCGAAGGGGTATTTTTATATAAAGGCCCAATTCTTGAAATAACCGAATCAAAGGTATGAATATCGATGTTTGAACTCGTATTTTCAAAAGAATTTATGATTTTTTTAAGTTCCGTGGTGGGATTCAAAAGAACCTCCTTAAAAAAGCTGATCTTGGATAGAAGCTAAAGTCATTGAAATTATTTTTTTTAATGTAGAAGTAACGTTTCCCCCACTCAATGCACTGGCCTCAAAGGCGGGCGCACGCAAATGACTATTGAGATCTTTTTGTAGTACCTTAGAGGGCCAAATTGGAATGTCAGACGATTTTAAATCAATTTTATTATACTGCATCACCAGCGGAATATTAAATAAATCCAGATTATATGTTTCAAGGTTTTCATATAACTGATTTAATGATTCAATATTTTTTTTGCGTTGATCTTGCTGAACATCTGCCACGAACACAACGCCATCAACACCTCTGAGTACAAGTCTTCTTGTCGCATTATATTTTACTTGCCCCGGGACAGTGTACAGTTGAATGGTAATATCAAAGCCCTTTATTTGACCGACATCAAAGGGTAAAAAATCAAAAAAAAGAGTGCGATCATCCTGGGTTTTCAAACTCACCATTTCAGTTTTAATCTGTTCGCGATAGGTTTTGTTTATATATTCAAGGTTGGTTGTCTTACCACCTCTTCCAGGTCCATAATAAACAATTTTAATTTGTACTTCTTTGGTTTTTACATTGATAAGCGCCAAGCCTAATCTCCCTCAAATAATACGAAACATAGCTGCGTGATCATATTTCTATTATACTTTTGATCAGTCGCTGGACAATATTTTATCTATTTGTTCAATAGTTTTGGCCACTTTTAATCGTACCAGTCCTAAAGAGATATCCTTATTAAACATGGCAACTAAAAGATTTTCTTCATTAACTTTACTAAAATGAATACTGGATTTCTCACCTTTATGAAATAATAATGAGAACTCGGATTCACCTACAAGTTTGGCCATGGCATCAACAGCAGCATAATTACCGGCAGCAAGTGCAGCAAACGCTGTAGAATCCAGTGTACTTTCACCATTATCATGTTTGGCAATTGTATTGCCCGCCATGTCCATAAAAATGACGTGGCAAAGCCCAGGCTCGATGAGATTATCAATGATCACTTGATCTATGGCATCTAATTGACTTTGATTTAGCATTTTGGAATGTTAACTTAAAATATGAAATTGTGCAATATTATATATCATTAATTTAGTTCTTTTCCTAACGTCTCCCCTAAAAAACAAGGTTATTTTCCATTAAAAGACTTAACATACACGTCTTGCTGAGGAAATGGTATTTCAATACCTTCTAAAAGGAAACGTTTGTAGACAGCCGTGTTAAGCAAATGTAGTATTCTCCCACGAAGCACTGGTTTATTCACCCAGCAGAGTAATTCATGATCCAGGCTTGAATCGCCAAAAGAGCGAAACCTGACTCGAGGATTTGGTGTTTTGCAAACGCCAGAAAGAGTGTTTGCTACATCCAGCAGAACTTCATGAACTTTGTCAATATCAGAACCATAGGCAACGCCAACTTTGACACGAATACGAAATTTTTCATGCCTCCCGCCAGCTTCATTAATGATTTTAGAATTCCCCATAATGGAATTAGGAACGGTAATTTCGATGTCATCTCTAGTTAATAAACGGGTGCTGCGTATACCAATATTTGTAACATCACCTCTTTCTCCTGAATCCAGAACAATGAAATCACCGATTTTATACGGGGCGTCTGCCATAATAAATACACCGGAAAATAAATTGGCCAGCGTATCTTTTGCAGCAAAGGAGATTGCAAGCCCTAAAATACCAGCAGATGCAATCCAAGCTGTAAGATCAATCTTCCATATTAAAAACAAAATATAAACAAATAAACCGGTTAATATAAGAACTAAAAGGTTGTTAAACAAGGGTAGGGTGCGATCCTGAATAAACTTAAATCGACTTTCATCATCGCTGAACAAGTTAAGTAAAAGCTTTAAAAAGGCAGCAAGTGCAAAAGCCCAATAAAATATAGCAATCGTCTTTAGCCCACTTATTGTTATAAAGTAGATAGAAGTTTGAAAATCAAGCCTTTCTGTAGCTAAAGCCAATCCAAAAAGAATGATACTTAAAAAAACAGGCCTATGAAAAATATCAAGAAGCTGATCATCAATTTTCAGATCTGTTTTTTTTATCCATTTTTTAATAAAACGGGTAATAATAATATCCAAAATTTTAGCCAAAACAACAAAAAAAAGTACAATTAATATTGCTTGAAGGTAATGGTTTGGAGCGACTTGAGAGAGGATGTCGAGCAGATACTCTTTGGTAAAATTCATTATATTCCCTGATCTAATTGAGTCTGTTTTAAAGTCTTATTCCAAATTTATGATCAAAATTATTAAGTTATGCTAAAAAAGCAACACTACGGCCTGCAACAGGATCAAGATACGTAATCTTCACCGTATAATTTTTAAGATCAATATACCCTGTAACATGAAATTTTTTATGCGTCCATTCAAGAATTAAATTTTTATCATCTGATTTGATAAGATTAAAATCACCGTTAAAGGCAGGATAATTGTTTCTAAATTCCATTAATCTTAGCATTCTTTGGACCACAGGTCGTTTAATTTCAGTTTTTATTTCCTCCAAAGAATAATTATGACGATTAATATTTCTTCCAAGCTTCGTCTTCTCTACAAGCACAATGTCATTTT
>JAWSVH010000106.1:0-32180 GCA_033852015.1 Desulfobacula sp. | reverse complement strand
CCACTATCTTTAGTACTTTTACCACAGGTTTTACAGGCACGAAGTTTTTTTCCCATATGACACCTCCTGAATACTTAAGTGAGCTTGCTTAATCATTTAAAGATATGCGTTTTATTATAAAAATCAACCCATGATTTTTTAATTGCGCAGTGTCGCAATTAATCGTTCCGGTGTTTTAAAAAAACCAAAAACATCCAGTATATTTTTAACCATTAAATCAGATGCTAAAAAAGCCGACGAGGCCATTCCCTCTTCTCCAAGGACGGCAACACCTAAGCATGACTCCTTAAGCATTAATGTGTCGTTCTCTCCGTTTCCCACACACAGGGCTTGGTGCTGTCCGAGTGTTTTTAAATATTCCAGCTTTTTTTGATCCTGGCTCTCTTTGGAAATAACGGTTAAATCGACATTTACATCATGAAGCTGTTTTCTGACAGAGCCAAAAGTATCTGCGGTTATGACATGAAACTTCAATAATTTTGAAAATTGATTAATCCCTTCTTTTACCCCGGCTATCAATTGACCGTCTTTTGCAATTGTGCCGTTATAATCAAATACAACATGGCTTATTTTAATGAGCCCTTTTCCAGGAATATCAATTTGTATCATTATTTGCCCCTTCTTTAAAATACGCCTAAACCCTTTTCAACTGCTGTTTTGATAAAACAAACCGTTGATCTGAGATCCGTTTTACCTGGTCCATATAATGGGAGACCATAATAAGCGTGCTCTTGTTTTTTAATTCTAACAGCAGTTGCTCAATCACCTTAACTGACTTTTCATCAAGAGAAGACGTTGGCTCATCCAGCAATAGAACCTGGGGTTCAAGTATCATTGCCCTTGCAATACAAAGCCTTTGCTGCTGACCACCAGAAAGCAGGCGTGCATCATCAGATAATCGATCTTTGACTTCTTCCCACAAATAAACCTGTTCAAGCGCCTGTTCTACTTTTTGAGAAATCGTTTTTTTGTTTTTTTCTCCAATCAATTTAAGCGGAAATGAAATATTTTTATATATACTCATCGGTAATGGATTCGGTGTCTGAAACACCATCCCTACCTTTTGTCGAAGCAAGGGAAGAGAATAGTTTTTATGATATATATTTTCAAAGCCATTTCCAAAATCAATCTTAACCTTTCCTTTAACCTTTGCCCCGTCAATACTCTGCCAAAGCCTGTTCAGCGTCATCAAAAAAGAAGACTTCCCTTGCCCTGAAGGACCGGTAATAGAGGTTATCGTATTTTCAAAAATATCTACATTAGCATCTCTAAATATAGCGTTGGCTTTATAACAAAACGATAAATTCCGGACTTTTATCTTTATTTGATTATCCATGATCAGTTAATACCGAAATCTTGTCTTTTGTTCAATCCAATGTTTAATCAAATGTGCCAATGCAAAAAGCCCTGCACAAATTAAAAGCAATATAAGTGCTGCACCATATCCTTTCATCAATTCGGATGGGTCCGAATATTCAGAAGCAATATAATAAATATAGAACGGCAAGGCTTCAAAACTTGCAAAAATTGATTTTGGGATACCTGCTGTGGCAACAACACCTGTAAGCATAATAACTGCCGTATCTTCTGCACATCTCCCGATCGCTAGAACAACTCCGCTGACCACATCTGAAAGTGCCGATGGCAACAACACAAAAATAATGTTTTCAAATTTTGACGCACCAAGGCTGGGTGCTGTCAGTTTAATTTGAAGGGGCAGGCTTTCAATCGCCTCCTGGGTCGTTTTTATAATGTAAGGGAGAACTAAAAAAGCAAGGGACAAAGCCGAAATCAGCAGACAGGGAAAAATTCGGTTATCATAAAAATGATGCAGAAAAATCGTAATGGAAAAGCCGAAAAGACCGACAACAATAGATGGAATTCCAGCAAGAATGTCCACAATTAAACTAAAGAACCCTTTCAACCCGGCCGGCGCATATTCAGCAAGATAGATACCTGTCGCAAGCCCCAGCGGCAGAGCAACTCCGACAGAGAGCAGGATCAAAAAAAACGTTCCAATAATCGCAGGGAAAAGACCGCCAAATACCGGTCGCTTAAATAAAACAGCATCTAAGGGGCGTGTATCAGCAAAGATCAGTTCAAGATTAATAGAGCGATATCCTTTAATAACAAGAAACCCTATAATAGCAGTTACACTGGCAACAAGCAGCAAGACAGCGCCCCATGAAAAACAGACAAGCAATTTGTCCCGGGTTAAACCTGGCATCAAGCGTGCTTCCAGTCTAAAAGCCTTGCTGCCAGAATACCCAAACTTGTCATCAAGTACAAAACACAGCCACAGATAAATATGGTCTTAAACTCAATGCTGTCAAAATCCGCTGCAATGATCATTGCAATATGAGCGGTTAATGTTCTGGCGGAATCCAAAAGTGAAGAAGGAAGCATAACGCTGTTCCCGCTGAGCATTAAGGCAATCAGGGTATCCCCCATGGCCCTGCCAAACGCCAGGACAAGCCCGGTAAGAACACCGGGCCATGCCTGGGGAAGAATCACATAAAATATTTTTTGAAAAGCTGTCCCTCCCAACGCGTCTACAGCGCCTGTAAAGTTCTTAGGCACCCTTGCAAAACTTTGGGAAAAAAACAAAATCATTGTGGGAGAAATTAAGATCGCCAGCATAATTGAGGCTGATAAAATACTCATACCAGACCCATAAGAAAATATCTCTCTGACAACAGGCACCAATAAAAAAACACCGACAAACCCATATACAACCGTGGGAATTGCTGTCATGAGTTGAACAATTTTCTTTAAGCATTGACCTGACCTGCCCGGATGAGTCAGTTGAATAAAAAATGAACAACCAAGGCTGATGGGAAAACTGATCACTAAACTGAATGATGCAAGATAAAATGTTCCGACAATCATGGACAGGATACCGAATTGCCCATGGTCAGGTGACCATGGGTCCGTAAGTATGGGCCAAAGCATCTTGGTTTCCAGAACCGGCAGACTCAGCAGAATCATAAATCCAAGCACACAAAGCGTCACCAGGACACAGAAAAAAGATGCCCCTGCAAAAAAAGTTTGTGCAATTTTTTCTTTAAACTGTATCAATTAACAGGAATAAAACCTTTTCGGGTAACAATTTTTTGGCCTTCAGGACTTAACAGGTATTCAATAAATTTTTTAGCAAGGCCTGAAGGGTCTCCTTTGGTATTGCTGTAAAGCCCTCTTGCAACATTGTATTCACCTGCTTGTACCGTTTGAAGACTTGGAGTTATATTATCCAGAGCAACAGGGGCCACCGATTTGTCAATGTATCCAACGGAAACATAGCCAATCGCGAATGGATCATTGGTCACAGCGGTTTTCATTGCACCATTTGAAGCAACAAAATTTGCCTTGCCTGAAATATCTCCCTTGCCCAGCGCTTTTTTCCAAAAAACTGAGCGGGTGCCGCTTGATTTATCCCTTGTATATATATTTATCGGTCTGTCCTCACCGCCAATCGTTTTCCAATTGACAATGTTCCCCCCATAAATTTCTTTCAGCTCTTTTGATGACAAACTTGTGACAGGATTTGCAGGGTTAACCACAGCGGTAACACCGTCAATGGCCCATTTGTACATGGACAAACCAAATTTATCTATTTCACTGTCTGTGGGTTTTCGTCCTGAATTACCAATATCAACGAGCCCCTCTCCGACCTGCTTGATCCCGGCGCCAGATCCTCCTCCGGCAATCATTATTTGAATGTCAGTATTAAATTCCATAATTCTTTTTGCTGCTTCTTTCATGACAGGAATATGAGCTGTTCCACCAGAAATTCTCAATGTCCCATTTTCATGTTTAAATGCATCCAATCCCGACGCAGAGCAAACCCCGACAACAGATAACAAAAAAAACAAAATGCTCAAACCACTAATCCATCTGATACGTTTCTCCATATCTTTTTTTCTCCCATTTAAATTCATCGTTTATTAGTAAATAAATGTTTTTACTAATAAATTGAACGAAACATAATTTCAAATTGATTATTTTAATACCAACGCAGATATGGATTGAATATTCCTATAGAGAACATTCCTTAAAATTTAAAGACCTATCAACTTTTTTGAGAATATTACCCAATAATGGTCTTGGCCTCTTTTCCCTTTTTCAGCAGAGTTATCTTTTTATCATGAACTTCCAGGGTAGTAACAGAAGCATTATCGGGTAAAAACCCCACCACTAAATCATTGTCAATCGACTCGCCAACCAATACATTGATGGCAATAAAATGGCTGAAGATAATAGTGTCTTCGGTTATCTCCCCAACCGCATCAATCATTCTCTTTCGCCAGTTTTGTAAGCTTATATCTAAATTAGACCATCGGTCCCGCATAACTTTATGAAGCCACTGGCTTCTTTGAACAAGGTCCCTAGTGGGGGAGGGGATTTCAGCCACACGGGATTCTACCCTAGGTTCTATTTGCCACAGAGAACATAAGGCCCGGGCCGTTTCCCTGGCTCTGGCCAAAGGGCTGGTTAAAACCTGAATAGGGCCTAGCGGAGCAAGATATTTTGCGGCCGCCTTAGCCTGCTCCAAGCCAAGCGGGCTCAATCCCGGATCAATATCGCCATCCCATCCGGCAGATGCCTGACCGTGCCGAACCATATAAATTTTTGTCATATTATATTCATATCCAATTAATTTGTTGCTCCATAGGAAGTCATTTTTTGGGGTTTTCCTGACATGAAAAAAACGACAATTGAAGTTGCATAAGCCACAATGAATAGATAAAGCGCATACTGATAATTGCCCAGATGATCATAAATCAAACCGGACATATAGGTGCCAAGGGAACCGCCTAAAGCGTTGGCCACCCAAATGACACCTAAAAGCACACTATATGATGTCAAACCCCAGTAATGAACAACCACCAAAGGCATGAGCACCACCACGCCGCCCATGGCAAAACCGAACACCACGGCATATATCCATACCATCGTTATTGTCTGGGTGTATAGAAGAACCATAACCGCCAAGGCCTGCAGCCCAAAGCAGAGCAGTACCACATAATGAAAAGGCCAGATTTCAGAAAGCCTGCCAAAACTCAATTTGCCGAGTCCCCCCACTCCTGCGGTTACCCCCAAGGCTCCTGCAGCCATAGCTTCGGACACACCGGTGTCCATAATAATCGGAACCTGGTGCTGTAGAACGCCCATCTGGGCAAAAGGAGTCAAAAAAAAAGAAAAGAAGATACACCAGAAGGCTCTGCTACGAAATACCATCTTCGCTGGCAAATCCCTGCCCATATCAAATGTCGGCTCTATTGTCCCCTCTCTATCTTGCGGCTGTCCAAGATTTTTATTGAATACAGCACTAAGATCAACCGGTTTTTCCTTGATGACAAAATGGATCACCGGAAGTGCAACAATCCATACGATCAGACCGATGCAAAGGAAGGCGGCCTTCCAGCCTAAGATTGCGGTTATCCACCCGACAAAAGGTGTCAGTATCAGACCACCAGCAGAAATACCGACCATAGATATGCCGATGGCAGTACCCCGTCGTTTATCAAACCAGCTGGCCAGCAAACTGCTCACGGGAATAATTCCCATGCCACACACCGAAACTGCCAACAAAGCATAAACAGCATAAAAGTACCAAAGTGACTGGGTCAAACTGACCAGCATAAAACATGCACCAGCAAACACGGCACTAATTCCCATAACTTTTTTAGGCCCATATTTCTGAATCAGCCGCCCGAATACCGGCCCCATCAACCCTCCCACAATCAGATAAATCGACATGGTCAGTGAAATAGCGGATCTGCTCCAGCCAAACTCACTTTCGATGGGTTTGATAAAAATGCTGAACGAATAGAAACCGGCACCGGCAAAAAGAAAACAGAGGGAAAAACAGGCAGCAACAATATACCACCCATAGTAGATTTTTTTATCAGGCATCTCTATTGATCATCCCCCAGTTTTTCTTTTAAGCTTTGAACCATGGGACCATCCGATCTCCATAAATGACAGGTATCAATAACATTTTTCAGGCTTTGAATGGTTAAATGACGCTCTTTAGTCGGTTTACGGGCCACCATTGAATAAGCACCCTGAATTGCGGCCGATGCCATGGCCCGGCATAACGCCACCAGATGAGCACACCCTCGATCTCCTCCCACCAACCGGTGTACCTTGGCGGTGAAGCCTGCGGTAATTGATTCACCAATAAGAGGCAACAGTGAATTCTCAGCCGCAGGACAATCTGCTTGAGGGACTTTTAACATCTGAACTTCCAACGCTTCGATAATAAGTTTGGGTCCTCGCACGATCATACGAATGACCATATCGTGAACAATGCCAGCCGGCCTATGCTCGTCAAAGATACTGTAGGTTGCAACAAATCGATCATCTGTCAAGCGTCCCTCCAGAGCGACGGCATCAGATTCGTAGGCATAGGTTGTCACACTAACATTACGGTTGTGCAACCGCTCGCAGGCTTTGGGATCAAACAGCATGTTTTTATCTCCATTTACTTCGATATACATATTTTAAAAATACATAATACAATTTATAAATATTGTTTAGCATTGTAATCTTAGGCCTAATGACTTGTCAACAAAAACAGAGCGAGCGCTCGTTTTATTGTTGTACCCACAGACATGCTCATTAAAACACTCTCTATTCCCTTATCATTATCTTAGACTTTACGTTTTTTATCGATATGAGCGATCATCTTGCATGACATCACAGACGCCAGCAATGATAGCCAATTCCTGTAGCAACCCCGCGTGCAAAATTTCGCACTGCAAAAGGTATAATTGACGTTATAGAAATACAATAGATTGTTGAAATCGTGAGCTATTTCACTCGCGAATGTCCTTAGGAGTTAAAGCTCTGGATCAGAATTTTTTCCCTCATCCAGTACTTTTCTGACCATGTGGGCCATTTCAGATTTGACAACCGGTTTCATAAGAAAACCTTTCACTCCAATCGCTTCAGCTTGTACTTTATTTATCCGTTCACTGAATCCCGTACAAATAATAATTGATATATTCGATCTTATCGATAAAATTTCTTTAGCAAGCTTGTCACCAGTCATATTTGGCATCGTCATATCTGTGATCACAAGGTCATAATCATCTGGATTCGCTTTGAAAATTTCCAAGGCTTCTATGCTGCTTAATTGGGCTGAAACCTTATATCCAAGACGTTCAAGAATTTGTTTCTCAAGCCGAACAACCGATTTTTCATCGTCAACCAACAATAAACTTTCCGTACCATTTTGTAAGACTGATACCTGATCATTTGCAACTGCTTCAACAAATTTTTCCATCAAAGGTAGATAAACATTAAAAGTAGCACCTTTTCCCTCTTCGCTGTATACCTTTATATCACCCTTATGTTCTTTCACAATTCCAAAAACAACTGAAAGCCCAAGCCCAGTACCTTTCCCCTTTTTTTTGGTGGTGAAATAGGGATCAAAAATATTATTAATCACACGCCGGCTGATCCCAATTCCGTTATCAGAAACAGATAGCATAACATATCGTCCTGATTGCAAAGAGCTATCCTTTAACTCACCGGCATCTATTATGATTTCTTTAAGTTGTATTGAAATTTCTCCACTTGTCTTCTCTACAGCATGATAAGCATTTGTTATCAAGTTCATGGCGACCTGGTGCAATTGAGTCGGCTCCGCCATCACTAAACCACAGTCCTTTTGAATATTTTGATCAATTCTGATATCTGTTGGAATAGATGAACGAGTTAACTTAAGAACTTCTTTTAGTATCTTTTGAACTCGAACAGGTTGTAATTTATGATCAGATTGTCGACTAAAAGCAAGTATTTGTTTGACAAGTGCCCCACCTCTTTTTCCGGCATTAAATATTTCTTGAGCGCTCTCATATTCAGGACTATCCGGGGGAAGGTCTTCCTTAAGCATCTCTGAGAATCCGATAATAGGGAATAGCAGATTATTAAAATCGTGGGCAATCCCGCCTGCAAGAGTACCGATGGATTCCATTTTTTGGGCTTGTTGAAGTCGAGCTTCGAGTTTCTTTTTTTCTGCTTTGGCTTGCTTGCGTTTTGAGATATCATAATGTTGGAGTACCACAGACTCTAAATCACCGTTACGATTTAATACCGGATGCCCGAAAACTTGAAGAAATATTTTACCTGTTTTTAATGTTGGCGTTTTTGTGGAGTCTGAAGCTGAATCAATATTATAATCAATCTCCCAGTTTTTTCTTTTCTTTTTATCAAAGATTTCTCTCACCAATGGGATAATCCCTGCATCGATGGCAGCTTGATCACTAAAGATATTATAACCTGCGCTCATAATAACTTTTTCTTTAACACCAAACATTTTACAAAATTCATTATTAACCCTACTAATAGTTCCGTCTGGCTTATAAAAACACATACTTGTTGATGATTGTTCAAACATTTGTGAAAATAATAGTTCACTTTTCCGTAGCGCCTCCTCCGCCCGTTGACGCTCATCTATCTCTCTATTCAAGGCAACAATTTTTTTATTTACCGCTTCTGCCATTTGATTAAAATCACCGGCTAATTTGCCCATTTCATCAGAACCGGTCATATCTATCACCGAAGAATAATTACCAGCTGCGATTGCTCTGGTGCCTTTCGTCAACACCTCAATAGGTTTTGTAATGCGTATAACAGCCAACCACATGATTATGATTGATAGGGCTGTAATCACTATCATGATTAAAATAAGAATACGGCTAAGTTTTTGAACTTCTGAATATTTAATTTCCAGCGGAACAGTGTATACGACCACCCAATTCCAACTATCAAAGCGCTTATACGAGAACCATCTTTTTTTAAACTCAAAACTCCCTGATTTCTCAATACTGGAGAATAACATTTTACTGACCAGATCTGATTTGGCCAAAGAAAGATTGCCAGCAAGAAAATTTGGGAACATCACAAATTCTTCATCATGATTGATTATAAATGGAAAAATATTCTTATTTTGCTGTTGATAATATGTCTTTTGAAGTGCTTTAATTGCTGATTCTTTAAATCCATCAGAATAGGCTTCTACCTGCCCCGTCATTTTTAATCGTTCTTCATATCCATCGAGCTGTCCCAGAATATTATCAATTCTCTCATTATACAAAGCATGCTGGTTTTTATCAATGGCCATAACAAACTGTTTATTTACAGCTGTCAGTATAAAAATAGTGGCAAGAATTAAAGTACCAATAATTAATAAAAGTAGTTTGAATTTTATCGTCATCAATAGGTTCCCAATTATCATACATGTGATAGTCTATATTGATTTTTCAGAACAACTTATCCTTAGCAAACTTGAATAGCAAAACCCCACAATCAATGAAACATTTAGAAACATTCAATATATATAAAAATTAGTCGGCAGGTATAAGTTGAGCGCTTTCGATAAGGCTCATTGGAAATATAATACCCAGTTTTTTAGCTAACTTCATATTCAGAAAAACCTTAGCTTTTTTGTTTTTAACAATTGGGATATCTATTGGAGATTTTCCATCTAGTATTTCAAGTGTAGCCTTGGCAGCATATTCGCCTTGCTCTTCCGGAATGCTGGCCAATGTTATGAGAGACGCATTTCTATACGCTGCATCCCAATGTCCTGTTGGGATTTTAGTCTTCTCCAACATAAAATTTCCCACGTCAATTTTTGACTCTTTATTTACATTTATTTTAACAGCATCAAGATCACCTATTAATATCATATCTACCTCATCCTGAAGCTGCAAAAATAGCTCCTTCCATTCTATAATATTATCAACAAAATAGGTTTTGATTTCCTTACCTAAATGTTTTTCAAAATGCCCCGCTTCAATTCTGTTGGTCATGGTATTTCCTCTTATTGACCCAATTTTATGCCCTTTGGCATAAGGAGACAGATATTTCACCAATTGATCCACTAGCTGAACTTCAATCATTCCGGTAACATTTTTTAAAGGGAATCCATATTTTGATGCATCCCAGTTAACACCACAAAAAACGAAAGGGAGCTCGGCATTTTTAAAGTACGGAACAATCAGATATTTTGAAGCGTTGTCATCAGATGCGATTACGATATCAGGCTTCCAAGAATCAATAAGACGCTTAACTTCTAAAGCAGCCTTCTTTTTTTTATCGGTATCTATTGGCGACATCCCCATGGTGTTCATATTTATAACTTTTAACTGCAAATTGTTTCTTGACTCAAAGACGGATTCTATGCCGGACTTAATTCTAAAGCTCCAGTCAAGTTTAACGCTATAAGATGCAACGTATAAAACTTTTTTAACATTTGTATCTTTCGTTAGTATTTTTGCATTTGTATCTGACAGCTTGACTTGGCCTAAAGCTGTGTTATTCATCCCAATAATCAATACTATAACCACAATAACAACCAGGCCTTCAACGATGTTGCTTCTTTTAAAAAATTCAGATGATATTTTAGACATAATTATTATCCATGATTATGGGATACATGAAAGTCATGATCCTTGCACTAATTATACGTCTTTAAATATTCTACAATTCCACTAGTATCTTTAACAATAGAGGAGAATAAAATACTTTTTTATATATACAGATAAAGGTCTTTTTTTTCGAATAATCAAATGTAATTTACATCTAAAAAAAAAGCAATGTTAAAAATTTAGGCATGGGTTGAAAAGAATATCTGATTAAGCCAAAAAAAGTATGTCATCCAGAAAGGTTACAGTATATATTAAACTTTCTAAATAGAAGATGAACACATAAAAATGAGTAAAGGGGAGACTCCTAAATGGCACAAGGACCAGAACAAGAAAATATACGAACAGAGCTGTCAGAGTTGATTGAACGGCTATCTTTTGGCCTGGACGAAAACCGTCCCAAAGCGGTGGAACGACGGCAACAAAAAAATCAACGAACCGCACGGCAGAACTTAGAAGACCTTTGCGACAAAGACAGCTTTATTGAATATGGAGCGCTTAATATTGCGGCTCAACGCAAACGACGATCTGTTCAGGATCTTATTGAAAACACCCCGGCAGACGGCTTGATTACAGGGATTGGAACTGTCAATGGATCTTTGTTTGATGAAACGAAGTCTCGCTGCATGATTATGCATTATGATTATACGGTTCTAGCCGGCACCCAGGGGCACTTTAATCACAAGAAAATGGATCGGGTTTTACATCTGACCCATGACCAACGTCTGCCTTTGATCTTTTTCGCAGAAGGCGGGGGTGGCAGACCAGGAGACACTGATGCAGGTGGTGTTGTAACAACCGGATTGGATTTATCTACATTCGGGCGGTTTGGCTCATTAAGCGGCAAGCTTCCCATGGTCGGTATTGTTTCCGGGTATTGTTTTGCCGGTAATGCCGCTCTGCTTGGTTGCTGTGATGTGATTATTGCAACAAAAAATTCCAATATCGGCATGGGTGGACCTGTTATGATAGAAGGCGGGGGATTAGGTCGATTCAAGCCAGAAGACGTCGGTCCCATCGACGTGCAATCTGAAAATGGGGTGGTTGATATCGCTGTTGAAGATGAAGCCCAAGCTGTGGCGGTTGCCAAAAAGTATATTTCCTATTTCCAGGGAGCCACAACTGAATGGGAAGCAGATGATCAATCTCTACTGCGAGATCTGATACCAGAAAACCGGCGCAGAACATATGATGTACGCAAAATCATAAAAGCCCTTGCAGATCGGGATTCCTTTCTTGAGCTTCGGCCTAAATTCGGCCCGGGGATTGTTACCGGGTTTCTGCGGATAAAAGGAAACCCAATGGGCGTTATCGCCAGTAACTGCCAGCATATGGGAGGCGCTATTGAAGCTGAAGCCGCAGATAAAGCGGCTAGATTCATGCAGCTTTGCAATGTGCATAGCCTGCCAATTGTATCCTTGATTGATACTCCAGGATTCATGGTGGGACCTGAAATGGAAGAACGGGCGCAGGTACGTCACACCTGCCGAATGTTTATTGTAGGTTCTCACCTGAAGGTTCCATTTTTCAGCGTTGTTTTGAGACGAGCGTACGGACTTGGTGCCATGGCCATGGCCAAGGGCGGGTTCCATGAATCTTTTTTCACGACATCTTGGCCAACAGGGGAATTTGGTGCAATGGGGCTTGAAGGCGCTGTAAAAGCCGGATTTAGAAAAGAACTTGAAGCCCTTGAAGACCCAAAAGAACGGGATGCTCTTTACAATAAGCTGGTCAACAAAATGTATGAAAGAGGGAAGGCCATCAATATTGCCGCCTATATGGAGATCGATTCGGTCATTGATCCGGTGGATACCAGAAAATGGCTCATGCGAGGTTTAAAATCTGCCGGACCACAAAAAAAATCAAGTGACGATAATCAGTTTGTTGATAGCTGGTAAAAAGAAAAACCTCCCGGCATAGAAAGCGTGCCGGGAGGTATAAATAATATAATTATTACGCAATATCGCGTCGATCTGACATGTCCACAAGGGTTCTTTCCCTTGCCTTGTCTATGCCCAATTCTTTTCGTTTTTTATCTATGTGAGCAATCATCATATGGGCAATTTCAATGGGGTCTTTTGCCGTTCCCCATTTTCCATAACCCTGCTTTTCAAGACCATCAAACATAAGGTCATGAAATTTTGTGTCTTTTATCGTTGGAAAGCCGATACCAAAAACGGTATAAACACCTGATGCAACAAAATACTGGCCAATGGCCAATGCTTTTTCACTCATCCATTCCGGGGCACAACCGGCAACCGGGAGGTCGGCAAGGCTGTTACCCAAGCCACCAGCTTCTACCATGGCCGATGCTGCAATAAGGATTCTGGTATTATCCACACAGGAACCCAAGCCCAGAACCGGAGGCATTCCTACGGTTTCACAGACCTCTGCTAACCCAGCTCCCGCCAGAGGAGCAGCTTCCGGAACCAGGAGCCCTGCCTTGGCAAGTGCAATCTGTGAACATCCAGTCTGGAGAACCAGAACATCATTTTTAATCAACTCTTTGACCAGTGCGATATGGACAGAATCTTGCTTGACCTTGGGATTGGTACAGCCCACAACACCAGCCACACCACGGATTCTCCCATTAATAATATTGTCATTTAACGGAGAATAACTTCCCCTGAATGTTCCACCCAGCATATATTCAATGTATTCATGGGTAAATCCATGAACACCTTTCTGGATCTGCTTAGGAATCTCGATGGGCATTTTACGTGAACCAAACCTGGCAATCGCTTTTGACAAAATCTGATCTGTACACTTTCTAGGATCATGATCTTCAAACTCTACATGGGTGGCTCCTTCAATATGACATCGTGGATTGGTGGTAATCAAATGAGTATCATAGCATCTTGCCACTTCTGCAAGTCCCTGTTTAATACACTGAATATCCACGACCATGGCATCCACCGCACCGGTGACCATAATCGCCTCTGTTGATCCAAAATTTCCAGCATGGGGAATCCCGTGACGGGACATCATTTCTGCACCGGAACAACACATACCGATAAGATTAATACCTTGGGCCCCTTTGGCTTTGGCTTCTTCTACAAAAAAAGGATCGCCCACTGCAGCCAACATACCTTCAAACATGGCAGGTTCATGCCCATGAACAATCACATTAACATGGTCTTCTTTAAGAACACCCATATTTACATCTGCAACGGTGGGAGAAGGTGTTCCAAACATAATATCAGAAAGCTCTGTTGCCACCATAGAACCTCCCCATCCATCTGCAAGGGCTGTTCTGCTGATCTGTTTCATCAAGTTGTTATAGTCCTGATCACAGCCAATATGAGTTCGGCTCATCAACTCCATGACTTCCATCATCGCACCCCTGGGCATGATACCATCTTTGCGCCACTGTTCCTGAGTCGCCTCCGGGGCGCGTTTTACAAATGGCATTTCGCCGCTAACATTGGAAAAGGTTTTTTCAAGTTCATCACACAATTCCAACGCAACGTCATATACTTCTTTACCTTCAACCTCAATGCCAATTGATTTGGCCACCTTTTCAAGCTTGAGGATATCTACAATTGAAAATTCTTTATTTTTTCCTTCAACAATACCTCTAAACAATCCAAGAATATGCCTTCCATGATCATTGTGAGAGGCAGATCCTGCAGCCACGTTACGGGCAAAGTTTCGTGCCATAATCGTATCTATGGTTGCACCGCAAACGCCTACTTTTTTATAAGGATCTCGAGGATTTAGGCGACAAGGTCCCATATAACAATGTTTACAACATGCGGATTCCACACCGATAGGGCACGGTTTCATCTCAAAACCACGATCGAGATCCAGCTTCACACCATCTCTTCTGGCTTTTGTGAGCATCTGCTGGGTCGCTTCACATGCGGTTCGATCCTCAACGCTTTCTATATTTTTGAGTTTAATATCTTTTGCCATTTGGATCTCCTTGATTATTATCTGTTCTGATTGTCATTATGTTGAAACGCACCAGTCCCGATTACCTTACAATCAAGTAATACATCATGGTACTTATATCGATCTAACTATGAAGATAAGGATAAGAAAAAGATTATTCCAAAATTGTAAGCGGTCTTGCAAATCAGCCGATAGAATCACCAGCTGCAAACCTGGGTTCATGCAGGGGAATAAGGATATCAGCTTTATGTTTCACCGCCTCCATAATATCGTAAGCCTGGTAAACATCCACATGGGTCCCAGGCGGAATCACAGACATTTCCATTCCTTTGATTTCCGGTGGGGGATCATAATTTTCATCAATCACACAAAACCCTGTAATGGCGGCAGTTCCCTTTTGGGTTTCAATATAAACGGTCAGGCCGCCTTTGGTATGGACCGGAGTATTTTCAACACGAATACCCGGAACGACCTCGCAATCTTTTGTGATGATTTCAATCTGGTTGTTTTCTTCAATTTCGTCGATATAATCTTCAAGATACCGATAATCCAAAGGATGTGGATCATGAATAGATTCCAACTCTTTTTCATGAATATAAAATCTGGCATTTTCACATTTATAATCATTTTCACAATGATCCATGTGCAAATGAGTATGGATGACAATATCAATGTCAGAAGGTTCAAGATCGTGCATTTTAAGCCCTTGCTCAAAAGTATGGATTTTTCCACCAATGGCGTCTTCCCGGTCTTTTGACTGTATCGGCTGCATCTCTCCAGTATCCACTAAAATATTTTTATCTGAACCTTTTATCAACCATGTATAAATCGGAATCGTGTACTGCTCGCCCTGACCATATTGATACGTCATCATGCTTTTATCAAAAACTTTTGTTCCCATAACAATGGGGTGGATAGTGTAAACTGACATTTATAATCCTTGATCTATTTTGTTACAATAAATTGCTGGCCAGTTCCGCCAGCTCAGAACGCTCGCCATTTTCTAAATTAATATGTGCATAAAGTTGCTGGCCCTGCATTTTTTCTATCAGATAGCTCAGTCCATTGGATTGACTGTCTAAATAGGGGTGATCAATCTGAAAAATATCCCCGGTAAAAATAATTTTTGTTCCTTCTCCTGCCCGGGTAATGATCGTTTTTACTTCTAAAGGGGTTAAATTCTGAGCTTCATCAACGATAAAAAAAATACGCTCAAGACTTCGACCCCGAATATAGGCCAATGGGGCGATGACCAGTTTTTCTTCTTCTAAAAATTTTTTAATCTGCTGATATTTAGAGCTGGTTTCTTTGAATTGGTTCTGGATAACCGACAAATTATCATACATCGGCTGCATGTAAGGGCCTAATTTTGAATCAATATCCCCAGGCAGATAACCAATATCCTTGTTACTGAGTGGAACCACTGGACGGGCCAGAAAAATCTGCCTGTATTTTTTTCTTTTTTCCAGGGCACCGGCCAGCGCAAGCAATGTTTTTCCTGTTCCTGCTTTGCCTGAAATACTCACAAGATCAATATTGTCATTGAGGATTGCATCCATAGCAAAGGTCTGTTCTACATTACGGGGGGTAATCCCATAAACAGATGTTTTATTCACACGGTTGATACAATTGGTGCGGATATCAAAAATACCCAATGCCGATTTGCTTCCATTTTTTAAAACCAAATATTCATTAGGCAAAAACGAATCCTGAGTCTCCAGGTTTTTAGATTCAAAAGAATAGGGGGCTTGATACATGGTATCAATCAGTGCTGAAGAAATATTTTCTTGGACCCTACACCCTGTATAGAGCGTATTGATATCTTTTACATAATCGGTGGTGTAATCCTGGGCTATCATCCCAAGCGCTTTTGCCTTCATTCTTAAGTTTACATCTTTTGAAACCAGTATAACCTGTTGATCTGAACTCTCCTGATCTAAATGATATGCAATGTTTAATATATGGTGATCAATTTTTTCATCTGAAAAATTAATCTCCATATCTTTATGCATTTTCTGATCTAAACGAATAAACAAACGGCCCTGATCCGGACCTAGACAAACCCCTCCATTAAATAAATTGTCTCCACTGAGACTATCAAGGGTTCTTAAGAATTCACGTGCCTGAAAATTAATGGTTTCTTTACCTTTTTTGAACTGATCCAACTCTTCAAGGACGGTAATTGGCAGGGTGATGTCATGTTCTTCAAAATGCTCTATGCAAGAGCTGTCATGTAAAATAACGTTGGTATCCAAAACAAACATTTTTCTTTTTTTTAAGGTCATAGAATCAAATTCTCCTTTAAAAATTGAAAAGATTTTGGAAAAAGCCTTATATGTTTTTTATTATCTAAGCACTATCAAAATCATAAGTCCACCAAAAAACAAAAATTTTAAATAAAAGATTTTACCTGTATGATTCTGAATGTTGCTTGCCCCATGGCAATCAAAGTGCCTGATTCATCCCGGCTTTCAGCTCTTACAAAACAAGAACGTTTTGTATTATGAACCACATATGCTTCACAGGTAAAAACTGGGCCTTTGGCTGGAGCAGGGTATTGGATTTCAAGGTTGACCGTACTGCAATTGGTATTATCTCCTTGTTCAGCAATGGACAAAACCGCCCATGCCATCGTAGTATCCATCTGAGTAAATAAAATTCCGCCATGGGGCTGTCCGGGGAACGGCCAGCAAACATTTTCAACAGGTTTTAGTTCAGAAACAGCACGGCCATCTGTAGCAGAAAGTACTTGTATGCCAATTGTATGATACAAAGAATTTTTATTCACTTTTTCCATATATTCGGGTGAAATATGCATATTATTTTCCTTATTGTTATAATGTGCGAACAACATAAAAACTGTCTATTTTTAATATCTGTTCTATTTTTAGAATACACATGGATAAATTGTCAAGCAGAGCGGGGCAAAAGGCTATCAAGCCATCCTTTTTTTATACCAGATCACATAAAAAAGATATTTTTCAAAAAAAATAGAACTGGATGGTTGACGTTTATACTTTTTGCATTGTATATCAATTTAACTTAACAGTTTAAACAGCAAGGAGGGGAAATCACCATGAGGCCTATCGCTTTAATTCTTGTTCTGGGCATGGTACTGATCAGTTCATGCATGACAACTCAATATGATCGTTCCACTATTCAACAACAAAAGAACTACATCGTTGTAACCGAAAAGCATAAATCCGGACAAGACATGGAGTATGCCCACCCGGCCAATCTGGATGGACTAATGATGAAAGAAATAATGAAGGGCTTCAAATATACCAGAAAAGAGGGTGTGCTTAATATGGAAGATGTCGGCCCGGTATTTCAACAAATAGAAATTGATCAGCTGGCTGAAGCATTAGTATCAGCCTTGGTTAATTCAGACAAATCACAGCATGTCCGGTTTGCTTCGCTAAATAAAAAGAAAACATTACTGTTATTAACAACGTATCAGAAAACAGAAGGCATCGTTTTTATGGATTCTAATTCCAGGATAAACTTTGCGTTTTCACATATCAATTCACAGGTTTCATCAGATGATCCAATGTCATTAAGAGTTGAATTTTCTGAAAAGAATCCCCTTAAAATCACCAGGTCTGATGCCAAATTAATCTCAGAATCTCCTTTGTTCAAAAGTTATGTTTCCAAAAATGGAAAACCCTTTCCCATGTGGATGACAATGGCCATTAAAAAAACACCGAACAAAGAAGTGGTCTCAAAAAAGACGGTAGTGCCAAAGCAGAAAGAGCCTTCCCAAAAAGAAGCTCTGGAAACAAAGACACCCACAGTACCGGAACAAATGGATGTTCAAAAAGAGGTTAAGAAAAAACTAATATACTTAAAAGATCTTTTGAACGAAGGTCTGATCACAGAAGCGGATTACAACACCCAAAAAAAAGTACTGCTTGATAAGTTAAAATAAACCGTTAATACTTTTTTTGCTTTTCAGCCATGCGTTTTTGACGTTCAGGAGTAAGAAGACCAAATGCGATGAGGTCAGCCACAAAGGACATGATTTCTGATGGCGAATATTTATCATCCAGGGCAAGACGCTGGGTTGCCGCTTCATTGATTTTTATAAAAAAATACGCCATCAGTTCAGAATCCAGGTTCCGCATAATCCCCTTTTTAATACTGGTTAGAATTGACTCCAGCACACTTTCCATCAAGCGGGAAAATACCTGCTTTAGCCGGTCTGCCGCCCACAAGTCTCCCCTACTGGCTTCTGTTGATAAGTGGTCAAGGATTTCTCCAATCCTAGGATGGTGTTTTTGAAAAACTTCAAACCTGATAACACCTCTTTCTGTTGGATCGTTGCTGTGAGAAAGAGCCTCTTTAAGATCTTCTCGCCACTCTTGAATAACATATTCAATAACTTCAATAAAAAGATCTCGTTTTTCAGGAAAATAATGATACAAGGACGGCATCGAAACCCCGGCTTTTCTGGATACATCTTTTAGTGTCGTTTTTCTATAACCTTTTGTTGTGTATAATACGATAGCATCCTGAATGATTTGCTTTTTCTTACTGTGCCCTGATTTTTTTACCGGTTCAATATGAGTTTTGTATTTGTTTTCATGACTGATTTGGATAAAAGATTCTCCAAGTTTATCCTGAATGAAATCCAAAGGAACACGAGTTGTCTTTGACTTTTTAAAAAAATCCTCTCTAATTCGTTTTATAGCATATATCTTAGCTATATGGCTTTCATCATAGTATGCCATCGTCTGTGAGGTTTTATCTGGTCCATGCAAAAGACCGCTCTTGACATAATGATGAATAGTCGATCGCTTGATCCCGGTTTTTTTTTCCAGCTCAGCAATTGTAATTTTAATTTTTTACACCTCTTATCCTTGGTTAAAAAACGATATCTGTTGGTATTCAAATCACTATAAAACAACATAATCTATTAAGTATTTTATCATTATAACACAAAATAACACAATGTTTTATAAAATTCATCTTTTAGAAGAGAATATAACCAATTCTGTTCCTTGCCAAGGAAATCATATTAACATATTGAAATTAAAGAAAAATTATAAAAAATAGCTTGGGTTTATTTTATATCTTGATAAAAACCAAAAAAAAGCTTGACTTTGGTTTGATTGATTATTATTGAATCTGTGAAGTGATAATGCAATATAATTAGATAAAAATTTAGAGGAGGTAAACAAAAAAATCTGGTCACTTGTAAAAAAACTGCCAATTATTGTAAACTGCTAAAATTTTCCCAAAAAAGGAAAGGAAAAAAGGAGGAGTAAATGAGGTTGAATTGGAAATTATTTGTGGGTATGTTTTTATTTGTTCTCTTAACTGGAACAAATGCTTCTGCAGTCCTGGATCTTCACGGCCAGGTATTTTATGATGCATATGTATATCACCAGGATGCACAAGGATTTGCAAGGCCCGGATATACAGGTTTTTTAACCACTCCTGGAAGCGGTGGTATCGGTGGCGTGACACCAGGAACAACCCCTGCTGCCGCTGATCGTGATCAAACCTATTTTGACCTGAATCATGCAACCGCTATTCGAGGTCACTGGAGAAATAAAGATGGTTTAGGTGCTTTTTTTGGAATGTATATGAATGGAGATCCACAGCAGTCAAGTTCTTCATCCAGCGGAGGATTTAATGTCGGAATCAGTGTGGCTCTGATGTACTATGACATTAATCCGAATTTACGTCTTATTGTCGGCAAAGGTGGAACCACCCAGGTGTTCAGCCCTGAAGATCCCACCAGATACATGGGGTATGATGGCATTGGCCATGTCACAGGTTTGGGGTATGGAAATATTAATTCAAAATATCAAGATAATATCCGTTTGACCTACAAGTTTAACCAAAATTTCAAATTTGACATTGCCTTATTAAATCCGCGTTTGTCTTTAGATAATGAAAGCTATGCCGCTGCCGGCCCTGGTTTTACTGCAAAAACCGGCACTGCTGTTGACAATGCATCTCGAATTCCAAAACTTGAAATGGGTGTCCCAATGAATTTTCAAGGAAGCTGGGGCCATGTATTGTTTACGCCCAGCGCCATGTACCTGAAATCGGAATTTGAAAATGTTGCATCCGGAGATGACTCCATTACATCGTATGGACTTTCTGCCAGTTCTAAAATCAGTATCGATAATTTTAAACTGCGGTTTGAATATAATTACGGTCAGAACCTGGCCAATGCTGCTCGGACAGGTGAAGCCCAGGCAACTCCATTCAAATGGGAATACATCATAGGTGGCCTATGGAAAGGTATGGCAGCAAGGGCATACAATGGAAAAGTTTATGATGGAGAAACCCATGCGTTCTGGGTACAGGCCGGGTATGACATTGCAAACAAAGTAACACCAACCTTTTTTTACGGCAGAAATGATAGTCAAAGAGATATGCCGGATGGGCTTAGTTGCGACACCACCACACAATTCTATGGCGTCAGTCTTCCCATTAAAATCACTAAAAATCTGACCATTTCTCCAGAATACATGATCTGGGATAACGGGGACAATAACAAGATTGATGGTACATTCTACGATTTTGGAAAAGAAAGCCTTTTGGGTGTCCAAATGCGGTTGGTATTCTAATTTCTATTTTTTTCTCCTAAAGGAAGGGGCGGTCAATCGTGACCGTCCCTTTTAAATGAAAGATCAGCTTTCTTTATTTTCTCTATATTTAACCAACTGATTTCGTCCTTTGTCCGTTAGAAATCCAAAAGCAATCAGGTCTCCAACAAACGCCATCAACTCCTCAATTGTATATTTATCATCCAGGGCATAACGCTGAACTGCAGCCTCATCGATTCTGAAAAAAAAATAAGCAAGAAGCTCAACATCTGCATTCCGAATAATACCTTTTTGAATACTCTCTTGAGTCATCTCCTGGAAATCGTCCATTAATACCTCGTACACACGTTTCAGCTTTTTTTTGGCCCACTCATCCCCGGTGGCAACTCCGGCTCTCAAATGGTTAATAATTTCCCCCACCTTAGGATAGTGCTCTTGAAAGACTTTGAACATGGTAACTGCTCTTTTGCTTGAATCTGTTTCATTTTTCAAAGCTTCTTTCATATGTATTTTCCATTTGCCAGTAACATACTCAATAACTTCAATAAAAAGTTCTCTTTTGTCTGGGAAATAATGGTAAAAAGCCGGCGTTGAAATGCCCATTTTTTTTGTGATATCACTAAGGTTAGTCCGATAATATCCTTTTTCTGCATATAGGCCCAGGGCTGCCTGGATAATCTCTTTTTTCTTTTGGGCCTGTTTTTGGGTGACTTTTTTTTCAGGTTTGACATGTTCATCCACAACAGGCACAGGTTCCTGGAAGTCTTCTTCTAACTGGGCTTTTATAAAATCAATTGGAACTCTCGTGGTATTAGCATTCTTTAAAAAATTATTTTTGATATGACCAATTAATTTTAACTTTTCAGCATGACTTTCATCATAATAGGCCATGGTCTGGGACGTCCTGTAGGGTTCATGCAATAAACCGCACCGGATATAATGATGAATGGTCGATCTTTGAATACCGCTTCTTTTTTCCAATTCCGCTATTGTCATATCAATTCCTGAACTTGTTTATATTTTTTATCTAATATTTTTAACTGTCTAAACCCGCTTTGTCACGTTTTATTTTAAATTAATGAATAATTTGACTTGACAATACCAAGTCAAGTAGTTATTTAATTTATAAAGTGATATTACACTTTAATATGATTTTTTATAAACTATACGTTTATCAGATTATCTTAATATAAAATCAGGAGGGAATCAAATGCAAATAGAAAATCAACCCACCGACTGTACAGAAGAAGAGAATGCTGCGATAAAGCCATCAAAACCGGCAAACGAACGGATTGCCAGAATGAAAGATGATATCCTTTCTTCAATGTATGAAGGTGATATTGAACGCGCCAGATACTACACTCAGTCTTATAAAAAAACAGAAAGTGAGACACCATGCAGGCGATCTGCAATTGCTCTGAAAGAAACCCTTGAGCAAATGTCTATCAAAATAGATGATGATGATTGCCTGGTGGGAGCCAAAACCATTAAGCGGGTGTCCGGCCCCATGGGGATTGAAAGAGGTTTTATGGATCGGGTCAGTATGATCGGGGTTCCGTTTCATGGCAAAACTGTAGATGATATCGCTTTTTTAGATGACGCAGCCACTGGTGGTCCAGAGTGGTTAAAAAAATTGCTTGAAATGCCGGAATCTGAAATTAAAGAAATGAAAGAAGAGATTATGCCTTACTGGGCATCTCGAAATATGAATACCATTATGCGCCAACGCTGGAAAGAAGCGGGGTATGAAACTGACGATCATTATCTTTATAAGATGGTGGCCAGTGTAGCAGATATGCAGGGACATGTGGTGATTGGTCTTAAAAGAATTTTGTCTCTTGGTTTCATCGGAATTGCTGAACAGGCCCAAGTTCAGCTCCAGATGCTGGACCCTCAGGATGAAAAATATGAATGGAAAAAAGATTTTCTGGAGTCGGTCATCATCTCTTCCAAAGCTGTATGTGATCACTCAAACCGATATTCAGACCTGGCTCTTAAAAAGGCTGAAACAGCAAAAGAGCAACGGAAAAAAGAACTCAATAAAATTGCAGACCGCTGCCGAAAAGTTCCGGCAAATCCACCAACAAATTTTGCAGAAGCACTCCAGGCAACCTGGATGGCCCAGGTTGTATTACAGATCAGCTATGGTGAAGATTCCATCTTTTCTCCGGGCAGGGTGGATCAATACCTGTATCCCTTTTATAAAAAAGACTCAGAGGCAGGGCTGCTGACAGATGATGACGTTATCGAGATGATAGAGGAATATTATATTAAACTGTCTACTTTTACCGGTTTTGGTCCTAATCATATCACCATCGGAGGCCTAGGCCAGGATGGACGTTGTGCCGTTAATAAGCTAAGTTATCTTTTGTTGCAAGCTTACCGGAACCTTAAATCCATTCGAAACAGTATAGCCGTAAGGCTGTCAGACGATACACCGGTAGATTTTTTTCTCAAAGCCTGTGAAGCCCATCAATACACCACCGGACTTGCATTGTATAATGATAATGTGGTGGTCCGGGATCTTATGGCGGACGGCTATACCATAGAAGATGCCCGGGACTATGGTTTGATCGGATGCGCAGAGCTAGCCGGAGATGGCAACAGCAATGGTTATGGGTCCGGCAGTACCTGTAATATTACAACAGCCCTGGAAATGGCTTTGCATGAAGGCAAACGATATGTTCTAGGGTGGCAACATGCAGGCATTCAAACTCCGCCTGTTTCAGAAATGAAACGTTTTGAAGATGTTAAAACTGCTTTTGCAGACCAATTGAAGAATTCTATCAACGTCATGGTTGAATTGACAAACATAAAAGATCAGGTGTTTGCAGAATTTTTCCCAGCTCCTTTGCTTTCCGCCACAATTGAAGGCTGTGTCGAATCCGGCATGGATGTGACCCGTGGAGGGGCAAAGTACAATCACAGTGCAGTATCCGCACAGGGTGTTGGCACTGTGGCCAATTCGCTAGCAGCAATCAAATGGGCGGTGTTTGATAAAAAAATACTTACGATGGAAGAGATGGCGGACCTGCTGAAAACCAATTTTGAAGGCCAGGAGACACTGCGGCTTAAGCTTGTCAACAAAGCACCCAAATACGGCAGAGGGGATCGTGATGCAGACGATATCGCACTATGGGTCATGGATCTGCTGGAAACAGAATCCCGGAAACACAAACGCCCAATGGATGGGGGTACTTATCGGCCCTTAATGATTTCTGCCGGAACCCAGGTGATGGGGGGCAGAGTACTGGGCGCAACACCGGATGGCAGAAAAGCTGGTGAAGCTGTCTCCAACGGAATTTCTCCAACGAATGGAACTGAAACCCGAGGATTAACAGAGACTTTTCGCTCCGTAGCTAAAATTTCAGAACCTAAATTTTCCGGCGGCACTGCACTGAATGTCACGATAAATCCTGCCAGTATCAGTTCACAGGAAGGGCTTGAAAAATTCGCCTCTCTGGTGGAAGGATATTTCACCCTTGGCGGCCGCCAGGTACAATTTAATCCGGTGAGTCGCACGATGCTGCTGGATGCCCAGAAGAGTCGGGAAAAATATCCAGACCTGATGGTTCGGGTGTCAGGTTACTCCTACCGGTTTATTGATTTGTCCAAAGGTATTCAGGATGACATTATCGCCCGTACGGAGTTTGTGGTTTAATTTTATCGGAACATTAAAGGATACACTATGCAGGACAGCGCATTGACAGGTACACTGTTCAATATACAAATGAATTCCACAGAAGACGGCCCTGGAATACGCACTATCGTTTTCTTAAAAGGATGTCAAATGCGCTGTCCCTGGTGTCATAACCCGGAAAGTATCAGCCGTCATCCTCAACTGATCTGGTATGATTCACGCTGTGTCAAAGATGGGGCATGCGTTGACGTATGTCCTGAAAAGGCATTAACACTGGAAGAAGAAAGTATTGTGATCAATCGGGATCTGTGCATTTCGTGCGGTATTTGCGAAAAAGAGTGTCCCACCAATGCGCTTGAAATCTTAGGCAAATCCTATTCTGTTGATGAAGTGGCTGATATTATTGTTCAGGATAAAGTATTTTACGATAAATCCGGCGGAGGGATGACCCTTTCCGGCGGAGAAACCAGTCTGCAGCCTAAATTCAGCCTGGCATTGATGAAACGTGTTAAAAAAGCGAATATCCATATTGCATTGGACACCTGTGGCGGAACTATTTGGTCTATTCTGGAACCACTGGTGGAATCTGCAGATCTGGTACTGCTGGATATCAAACACATGGACCCGGAAAAACATGTGAAATTCACCGGACTTTCACTGGAACGTGTCTTAAACAATATTAAAAGAATATCTGAAACTCAAACACCACTTTGGATCAGAACTCCTGTGATACCGGGCTATACAGATACCGAAGAAAATATTCGTGCCACGGCAGCGTTTATTAAAACACACCTACCTTCAGCAATTCGCTATGACCTGTTGGCTTTTAATAAGATCTGCAGCCCTAAATATTCCAGGCTGGGGTTGAAATGGGCTATGGAAGATGCGGACCTGCTGCCGGAAAGCAAAATGATCAACCTGGCAGCAGCCGCAGAATCTGAAGGTTTGGATTTTGTCCACTGGTCAGGTTTAACCCTGACCGAATCCGAAGTTTAAAATTGTAAAACTATAAATCACTGAGGCCGCCAAAACCCATAAACGGTGGCTCTTCATAGTTGGTAACTACATCCATTGATATAGAATTACTTTTCGTACAATTAACCACGCATTGGCCACACCCAATACACCGACTTTTGTCATGTCGAAATGTTTTTCTCCGTGTATCCACTTCAATGGCCCCCATAGGGCAGGCAAGGGCACATTTCCCGCAGTTTGTACACAATGCAAAATTAAACACTGGTAAGAATTTAGGTGGATAGATGGCGGCTGGCATGCTGAATTCGCTAACCTTTCGCATGTAATGACAACAGCATCCACAACAGGAACATGAGGTGCTGGAACTTTTTTCAGGATCCACGTTCATGGTCCAGGTCACCAGGCCTGAAGCCTCGGCTTTGGCTTTAATTTCTAAAAGCTCCTTCATTTCAACCCTTCTCGATCTACCATCTTGGATACTCTGCTCTGCCAGAGGACCCATGATGGTGCATACTTCCATAGGACGATCGCACCCCTGTTCAACGATATCCATCGTCATCCGGCACTGACACTGGGTAATAGCCAAAGATTTTCCAAAAGGTTCATAAATGCTTTCCAGCTTGTCTGCTGGAAGCGCCGTTGAATTGGCTTCGACCAATTTGTTAATCGGCAGATAACGAATAACAGACTTATTTGCAGGAGTATCATCATGATCTGCTGTATATCCTGCATTAAACAAGTTTTCAAACAGCTTTGCGAATTTAAGATGCCAAGATGTCAACTGGTCTTTGGAGGTGTGGGCCAGCACCGTTTCAAAGGCACCGGGAACAATGGGAATAGCAAAATAGATACCGTGCGGACTATCACCCATTCGCATGATGATTCGCTTTTCTTTAGCCAACCGATCAAGGATTTCCAGTACATCATTTACCGAAAAGTTCTCTCTTTTACCTATTTCCTGGGGAGATAAATCCCACACACCAGGTTTTAAATGTCTGCATACCATCGCTTCTTTTTCTGTAAACATATGTTGAATCAATTCCATAAGTTCATCACACAGCCCATGTCCTCTGAGTTTTTTATCGGCGTAGTTTTGGGCCACATCAAGAAAGGCCTTGGGAACACCAGGATAATCGCCAATTACTTTGAGTTTAATCGTTCTTTTTTTTGGATTTACAGGACCGATGACGCCATTTTTAACCTGGATGAGACGATGGGGGGAATGCGTGCTTTCTTTCATAATTTCTCCTCAATGTTTAAACAGTTTTTATGACAACTTAAATTAAAAAATTTTCACTTGACATTGAACTTTTTTATCATTATCTAATCTGTGAAGCAATATTAAATGATAATTAAATTTCAGTAAAGACATTAAAATCTTAAGGAGGGACAATGAGATTCAGACTGTGTGTTGTCGCAATCATAATTTCAATGATCACTTTATCGGGGATCAGCTTTTTAGGGCATACCGCCCATGCAAAGTCACGTATTAAACAAGGCGAAACCATCAAAATTGGTGTGATTGGCCCCATGGCCATGAGAACAGGGGCCCATATGATGATTTCAGCCCAAATGGGTATTGAATCCTATAATAATGCGGGTGGAATCGAAATAAACGGTTCCAAACACAAAGTGGAACTGATTAAAATTGATTCCAATGAATTTGTGAATGTAGCAGATGCTGCAAATGGCGCAGAACGAGCAATTCACAGAGAAAATGTTCACTTTTTGGTGGGCGGTGTTCTTGATGAGGCCGTGGCAGTTATCCAGGAAATTGCAGCAGATAATGAAATTATCTATATCAGCACTTCATACACTGTTAGTGAAAATCATATCAAACACCTAAGAAAAGATCGTGAACGTTATAAGTTTTGCTTCACCACTGCCAGCGCTGCGGCAACAGCATTAGCAACCGCCCATGTCGGAATCATCGATACCATTGCCAATGCAGTAAAAGCTACAGGAGTGGAAAAACCTAGAGTGGCACAGCTGGTTGCCAAATCAAGAGTTGGAGATGCTATTTTAGGACTTACCACCAAAGTTTTTACAGCCAAAGGCATGGAAATTGTTGGTAACTGGCGCCCTTCTAATCAAGCAACAGATCTAAGAGCTGAAACAGCAGCACTTAAAACATCGCAGCCGAATATTATTTATGCACTTTTTTCTGGTTCTGCAGGCCTGGTTTTTGGTAAACAGGTTAAAGAATTGGAAATTCCTGCCATCGTAGGCGGGTCTCCTGCGTCTTCTCTTTTTCCAGGTCAGGGCATTGAGTATTCAGTAACCATGATGGGACCGCAAAGCATTGCCACAAAAATTTCTGAAAATAATGTTCAATTTTATAATGAATTTTTAAAAAGAAGTAACAACGAACTATGTGTCATCAACGCATATGATGCGGCTGCCTTTTTATTAAAAGCCGTCCAGCTAACAGCTTCCCTGGAAGCCGATCCAATTATCAAAACATTGGAAACAGAGACCTGGTCTGCTATTGCAGGGGACATGAAATATGATGCCAAATATCACAAAACCAAATTCCAGAATAATTTTCGTCCTGTTTACGGTGTCCAGAAACTTCCCGGCGGTAAGCAGGCCATTGTATGGCCAACTAAAAAGACAGCTGTAGAGCCACATCCGTTAGTAATTCCGGAGTGGATGAAAAAATCCTGGAAAAAGATGTAAGAGGTGTTTCATTGATTGCGAATATTTTTGTTATAGGGTTGCTCAACGGCTGTATATATGCGCTTCTTGCCGCAGGATTCAGTTTAATGTTTAGTGTTGCACGAATTGTTAATCTTGCATTTACCGCTTACTGGATGTTTTCTGCCTATTGTTATTATGGTCTTACATCCAGCATGGGGATTCACCCGCTAATTGCCGCGCCAGCCGCAGTGATAGTGGTAATTTTAATAAGCCTCTTTTTTCAATTTTTTGTCATTAACCCCGTTAAGGGATCGAGCATGTCGGTAATGATTTTAAGCCTTGCCATCGGGCTGATACTCCAGAAAATCGTTTCTCTTCAAAACCTCTCTTATACTCTTGTTCCAAATCTGATAGAAGGAAAAATGGAATGGTTCGGGGTGACTGTCACCTATCAATATTTCCTCTGCCTTGTGGTGGTGGTGGTGGTATTACTCGGCCTGTGGTTTTTTCTTTCGAAAACACGATATGGTGTTGCTATTCGTGCCATATCCGAAGATCGCCAGGTAGCTGGATTAATGGGTATTGATGAGCGTTTTGCTATTGCACTTGTAACGGCTGTATCCGTAGGAGTTGCCGCGATTGCAGGTGTTGTGGTTTCACCACTTTATGCACTTGAACCAACCATGTGGATGAGTCACCTGCTGGTGTTAATGGCAGTGGTTATTTTCGGCGGCATGGGCAGTATGAAAGGCAGTATAATTACCGCTTTTATTATTGCTTTTACAGAAACCTCTGTTGTTCTGCTTATACCGACCGGCGGCTTTTTGCGATCTGCTGTGGTAATGGCATTTATGATTGCTGTTTTAATGATTAAACCGACAGGACTATTCGGCACATTGACTGAAGAATAAAAAGGAGATGGAAATGTTCTTGCAAAAATTTGGTAAGAAAGTGAGTAACGCTCTATCTATTCCTTCGCAGCTGCTGTTGCTGATCGGTCTAATTGCTTTTATTCTAATGCCTGTTTTTTTTAACCAACCGCATGTTTTACGTTTGCTGATTATGATGAATATTATGGCTGTTTTCGCTTCAAGCTGGAACCTTGTCACTGGTTACGCCGGTCAGCTGATATTGGGCCATGCGCTCTTTTTCGGGGTGTCTGCCTATGTGTCTGCCATGTTGAACACCAACCTGGACTGGTCGCCACTGGTCTCTATCCCGGCCGGTACTCTGGCAGCCGTTTTGACCGGCCTAATCGCGGGTTATCCTGCGTTAAGGTTGAAAGGGATTTATCTTGGACTGACCACGCTGGCAATGCCGGTCGTTCTGTCTGGTATCGTAATTGTTTTCAGCGATTTCACTGGTGGGGAAATGGGTATTGTCGGCGTATCACTGCTAAGCAAAAATCGCATTGTATTTTATTATATAACGCTCTTTATATTGGTACTTACAGTATTTGCCATTCATAAAATTACCCGTTCTAAAACCGGTTTAATTTTTCAGGCTATTCGTGAAAATGAGATGACAGCTCAGGCTTCCGGGGTAAACACAACATATTATAAATTACTCGCATTCTGCATGGGCGGATTGTTTGCTGGATTGGCCGGTGGTCTTTATGCCCATTTTATTCGTGTGGTTGGACCATCTGTTCTAAGCTTTGGCTTTTCTTTTGAACCCATTATCTGGTCTTCTTTTGGCGGTGTTGCAACTGTTATGGGGCCTGTTATTGGTGTTTTTATTCTTGTTCCTGCCATAGAAGAACTTCGGGCAGTTCTAGGAGAAAATGCCTCCCTTGTATATTACATCATTTTGGGAATTGTTGTCATTTTTGCACCGGGCGGCGTAATAAGATGGTTTTTAAACCGGGTTGAAAAAAAATGTGCTCAATGTGAGGCTACAAATTTTGCTTTCCGCCGTCATTGCCGCAATTGCAAAAGCAGCCTGAAAGACAATGGTGTTTTAAAAGCGGTCAAGCAATCATAAATCTATTACTTAAGTTACAGGGGTTCATGATGAGAAACCCGGCAAGGAGTGCAGTGTGAGTTTATTACAAGTAAAAGGCCTGACAAAACGGTTTGGTGGCATTGTGGCCGTTAACAACGCAACTTTTGAAATAAAAAAAAATGAAGTGGTGGGATTGATTGGGCCCAATGGCGCTGGGAAATCCACGCTTGTTCAACTGTTAATGGGCATTATAAAGAGTGATTCAGGACAAGTAATTTTTAACAAAAAGGATATCACTCGTTTGAAAGCATGGCAGGTTGTCCGGCAGGGGGTCGCAGGTACGTTTCAGTGCACCAAACCTTTCGTTAAATTGCCGGTATTTGCCAATGTCTTAGTGGCAAGCTCGGCCTGGAAAAAACCAGGCTCCAATGGTACTGCACCCATGGGAAAAGCGATGGAAGTACTGGAAAATGTCGGAATATCGCATCTGGCCAAACTACCGGCCTCCAAATTATCCCATGGTGATTTAAAAAGGTTGGAAATTGCCAGATCTCTTGCCACAGATCCTCAACTTCTGATTCTGGATGAGCCTTTTGGAGGATTAAATCATAATGAAATAGAACTGCTTTCCAATCTGATTAATAATCTACGCATGCAACCAAAAAGCGATCAGTCCATGGGACATGGCGGATTATCCATGATAATCATTGAACATAAACTGTCTGAGTTGATGAAGATTGTGGATAAAGTCATTGTTTTAAATTACGGAAAAATACTTGCCTGCGGTACACCAGAGGAAGTAACCAAAGATGAAGCCGTTATAAACGCATATATTGGAGATGAGGGGGTTTAGATGCTGCTGAATGTTGAAAATCTTTCGGTTCTGTATGATGGTGCAGTGATCTTGAAAAATATTAATCTGTCCATCGATAAAGGTGAGATGGTCAGCCTTGTGGGACCAAATGGTGCTGGTAAAACTACGTTGCTAAAAGCAATTTCCGGTATGGTCAACATGGAAAAAAAGGAATTAAAGTTCAGTGGGAGTCAAGTCACATTTAAAGGAAAAGTTTCTTTCATGGGGGAACAGGTCGAGCAGCTTTTACCCCATCAGATTGCTGCCAAAGGCCTAATTCACTGCCCTGAACGTCATCGGCCTTTTGCCGGGATGACCGTCGTAGAAAATTTATTGGCCGGCGCATATCTGTGCCGTGATAAAGTTGAAATTCAAAAACGCATAGAAACGGTTTATGGATTGTTTCCGATTCTCAATGACCGAAGAAAACAGACTTCCGGCACCTTATCAGGCGGGGAGCAACAGATGCTTGCAATTGGACGTTCTTTTATGATGCAGCCCAAGCTGTTATGTATTGATGAACCTTCCATGGGGCTTGCACCAAAAGTTAAGCGATTGGTTTTTGAACAAATACAAGAAATCCAGGATCGTGGTATCCCTATCTTACTGGTAGAGCAGGATGTCCGCTTCACTTTTTCCATTGCAACAAGGAACTATATCCTGTCAAGCGGCAATATTGTTGCCGAAGGAAAAAGTGAAGAACTGCTGGAAAACGAAATTATCAGTAAATCCTATCTTGGACGGTAGGTTTTAAGAAAAAAATAGACTGTTTCAATAAAATATCCAAATTAAAAGGAGGAAAAATCGATGAAAAAACTATTTTTATCAGTTATTGCAATAATTTTGATTTCAGGACTGGCTGTTTCTGTCCAGGCATCTGCGCCCATGAACATGACAGGGACCTGGGAAGTCACAGTAGTAACATCCAACGGCACTGGCAACCCGGAGTTTGAACTCAAACAAGAGGGTAATGCTCTGTCTGGAACTTACAGCGGTCGATTTGGAGAAGAAGATGTGACTGGCAAAGTTGATGGCAATACATTTGAAATTAACTATGAGTCATCCGGAATCCCTGTCAAATACACCGGCACGATTGAGGCCGACACCATCAAAGGAGACGTTGATTTCTCGTCTTATGGGGCTGGTACCTTTACCGGCAAAAGATAAATCTGAATTTTAGTTTATAATAAAAAAGCCCTGACCATTGCAATTAAGCTCGGGTGTGTTTGGGA
>JAWSVH010000105.1:0-17418 GCA_033852015.1 Desulfobacula sp. | reverse complement strand
GGTGGAATTTTCCCCAGTCAATTATTCTGCCATGTCGTTTTCACCATAACCCAGAATCTGCACCGATAAAATATAAACACCAGTCATTAATTATAAACCTGGCAGATTACCTAACACAAAAGGCTGGAGTTGGGCATAGCGGAAATCCCATTCCAGTGACCGTTAAAAACTCTCCAAAAAAGATTGGTGTCAATCCGTCCATATTAAAACTGACCATTGACCAATTAAAACGTAAAGAAGAAGAAATCAAAGAATTTTTCAATATCACCACCGAAGGCTAAAAAAAAATTAAATATCTTTAAAATTTCTTTGTCCGGATGATTGCTCACATGCTTTAAAAAAAGCATTTAGACTTTCTTCTAAAGCTTCAAACTCTATTGTTCCCCCAACCTCTATAATATTTTTGCCCCGTTGTTCATATGCTGCCAAGACATCCAGGATTGTCAAACACTCAATATCCTGGGCTGGAACATACCCAGGATGATCCATACCACTGACCTCTAAAAGAATCTTACATTCTATCAATTGCCCCAACAAAACTTTAATAATTTTTAGCGGTATTTTTATTTCTGAAGCAATATCAATATCAGACGCCGGAGGTTGTTTATTTGCAAAACGCTTTACACATAAATGGACTATTCTTAAGACAATTAATTTTTTATGCCGCTCACTAATTTTGGCATAATCAATATCCTGTGTTTCAAGTGCATCTATATTTTCCCAGGAAAAAGCAATCTCTGCACCAAATAAAAAGATAACCCACGATGCCTGAAGCCAGATTAAAAACAACGGCACTGCTGCAAAACTGCCATAAATTGCATTGTGGTTAGAAACCCCTACCTGAAACTGCAAATATGTCATCTGGGCTATCTGAAATATCGTTCCGGCAATCAAGCCACCTGCAAAAACGGCCTTAATATCAACTTTCTTATTTGGAATGAAAATATAGAAAAAGATAAATAATATCCAGATAGGAATAAAAGGGAAAATATTAAACCCCAGAGAAATTAAGCTTTCAATTGCCCCGGGAAATTTTATAGCAGATAAAAACTTAGATAAGTATGCTGTAATAAAAATATTGCCTGTACTGGAAAAAATAACCAGAATCCCGGCAGTGATTGAGATGGCAATATAATCTGTAAATTTTCGGATCAAAGGCCTGTCATCACTAACCCACCAGATTTTATTAAATGCATTTTCAATATGGCCAATCAATTTTATCAGGGAATAAAACAAAAAGATAATCCCTATAACCGCCATAAAACCACCCTTTGTTTTTTCAAGCAAATTGGTTGAAAAAGTCAGAACATTCTGGATGATTTCTTCTTGACCTGCAAATAATTCCAGCACACGATTTTCCAAAAATTCTTTAAAACCAAATCCTTTTGCAATACCAAAGGCCATAGCCATCACCGGCACAATTGACAATAATGTAAACAAGGTCAAAGACGAGGCCCGAAGATCACACCGATCGGCCCTGAATTCTTTTACAGCAAAGACAATCACCTTTATAAACTTTTTAAACCAGCGAGAAACAATTTCTTTAGGACGATTCATGGTATTTTATCCTGATGTTGAAAACCATTGTTTTAATCTTTTAAGACCTTCCTGGGTTGAAACCTTCGGATAATATCCCAAATCTTTTTTAGCGTTTGAGATATTAAACCAGTGAGATGTTGCAAGTTCTTTTGCCGCAAATCGAGTCATGGGTGGCTCTTTTTTTATCTTAAACAATTTGTAAACACCTTCAAAAAGAGCACCGGCAACATACGCTGTTCGAGCAGACACATGCCCTTTTATCGGTGGCAACCCAGCAGCATCTAAAAATGCATTGGCCATATCCCACTTTGATACAGGAGCATCCTGGCTGACAAAATAAACATTACCAGACAAAAAAGGATTTACAAGTAATTTTTCAGACGCCCATACATGGGCATCAGCAGCATTATCGATATAGATGGTATCCACCAGGTCATCTTTTCTTCCTACCTGTTTTAATGATTTAGCCCGCTTAATAATTCCCGGCACAATATGATTATCTTCAGGACCCCATATCAAATGCGGACGGATTGTAATGGTATTCAATCCTTTTTGCGACGCTTTCTTAACTAATTTTTCTGCCATCGCTTTTGTTTCAGGGTATGGCGCAAGATATTTTTCAGGGTAAGGTACGCTTTCATCAACATTCTCCATATCAGAAATGCCAAATATCACGCTGGGAGAACTGGTATATATTAATTGTTTTACCTTGTTTTCAAAACAGGCATCTATCACATTTTGAGTTCCAATAACATTGGCTTGATAAAACTCCTCAAACGGGCCCCATAAGACCGGTTTTGCAGCAACATGAAAGACAGTATCAATATTTTCTAAAGCAGCAGTAACGGCCTGCTTATCGGCCAAATCACCTTGAATCTGTTTAACCCCCAACTTTTTAAGTTCAGGATAAGCCCCTCTGGAAAATGAAGTGACATTTAAATCTTTTTGAATTATTTTTTTTACAATAGCCTTGCCAAGAAACCCTCCACCACCAGTGACCAATACATTTTCAATTTCCATCGCATACCCTTGTTTATTGGCTATTCTCATACAATTTCAAATAAGACGAAAGCATTTTGTGAACTCTAAAACTTCTATCACAATAGTCTGGGCCTGACAAGTTCACACACATTCCATTATTAATCGCCTGACAATAAAAAGCTCGACATTCTACCCAATTTGTTTTAATCCAAAAAAGAAAATCAATAGCAAAAAACAGACGGAGGTTCACCCTTGGATTTCAATCCCTGTATAAAGCATCAATTGATTCGAAAGACGGTAAGAGAGTTTGCTGAAAGTGAAATCAAACCCCATGTTTCTCTCCTGGATAAAGAGTCCCGCTTTCCTTGGGAAATTATTGAAAAAATGAAACCACTCAACTTTTTCGGGCTTCAGGTACCCAAAGAATATGGGGGTGCAGGTTTAGATACCATCAGTTATGCCATCGCCATTGAAGAATTATCCCGGGTCTCCGGTGCCCTTGGTCTTTGTATTACCGTACACAATTCTGTAGGGATCTTTCCCATTTTAAAATTTGGTACAGACGAACAAAAAAAACAATTTGTCCCGGCCATGGCCAGTGGAGAAAGTATCGGGGCCTTCTGCCTTACCGAAGCCAATGCCGGTTCTGATGCCGGTGGTGTCGAAACACACGCAATTGAAACCGATGATGGTTTTATACTGAATGGCACAAAGATTTTTGTAACCAATGGCGGTGTCTGCGGCACCATCCTGGTCTTTGCTGTTTCCGAAGGTTGTGACAAAAAAAATATTGCCAGTGTCTTCATCGTAGAAAAAGATAGACCAGGGTTTTCGGTGGGTGAAATAGAGGATCTATGCGGCATGCGGGCAAATCCGGTATCCTCTCTTTTCTTTGAAGATTGTTATGTCCCTAAAAAAAATCTGTTGGGCAAAATAGGATTAGGAATGAAGATTGGCCTTACAGCACTTGATACTGGCCGAATAGGAATTGCTGCTCAAGCCCTTGGCATTGCACAGGCTGCCTTTGAAAGCTCTGTTTCTTATGCAAAAGAACGTCAGCAATTTAATAAACCCTTATCAAATTTCCAAACCATCCAGAATTATCTGGCCGAAATGGCCACAAGCATAGATGCCTCAAGGCTATTACTGTATCGGGCTGCTGCTGCAAAAGATAACGACGATTCCTTTTCTTGCGAAGCATCCATGGCTAAACTACATTGCAGTGCCACAGCAAAAGATGTCACTGACCTTGCCATTCAGATTCATGGCGGGTACGGGTATAGCAAAGAATATGATGTTGAACGATATTTTCGGGATGCCAAAGTAACCCAGATTTATGAAGGAACCAGCGAAATCCAAAAGATGGTAATTGCCAGATCCATCCTGTCTCAACCCAGGTAAAAAAAGGAACTCAAATGCTTAAGATAATCGTCTGTATAAAACAGGTTCCCATGGTATCAGAATTGCCCTGGAATTCAAAAACCGGTACTTTAAAACGAGAAATGGCCCAGGGCATGATGGATCCTGCCAGCAGAAGAGCCCTTGAAGCTGCTTTGCAGATCAAAGAAACTCAAGATGCCCATATTATAGCCCTGACGATGGGGCCTGAAATGGCACAAGAGATTCTCCACCAGGCCAAAGCTTTAGGAGCCGATGAAGGCGTTTTATTAACCGATAAAAAAATGGCCGGAGCAGATACCTTTTTAACCAGTCACATCCTGGCCAAGTTTATCAAAAAAGAACATAAAGATGCAAATCTGGTGCTTTGCGGCTCCCAGACCAGTGATAGTGAGACCGCCCAGGTGGGACCCCAACTTGCCGAAGAATTACACCTGCCTGCTATTGGCTATGTCAGTCATATTGAAGTAACAGGCCCTTCGGTTTCTGTCCAACGCCATGTAGACGACTTTTTTGAAGTCCTTAAAATGGATCTACCCGGCCTGGTGACCATTGACCTTGCAGCCTACCCCCCTCGATATCTTGCTCTTAAAGGTATCGAAAAAGCCTTTAAGACCCCGGACATCAAATTTGTAGATGCAACTGAACTGGGCCTTGGTCCTTCCTTTAATGCTCTAAAGGATTCCCCCACACGGATCATGGATGTTTATTCCCCCACAACACAAAAAGAGAATAGAGTTTTAAAGGGGGCTGTGAAAAAAATAGTGGACCAACTTTTTGACGATTATGGAAAAGTGATTTCAGGAGCGATGGGTAAAGATCTTAAAACACATGAGCATGGTGAGATAAAATGAAACAAACCAAAGATATCTGGGTTTTTGGCGATTATCGAAATTATTTTCAAAATCGAGTCACACTTCAAATTCTGGCCCAGGCCGCCAACCTGGCCTCAAAAACAGGTGGCCAGGTCTGTGCAGTAGTATTGGGTCACAACGTGAATGAATACGTGGCTGAATACATTGCCCATGGCGCACAAAAGGTCTATGTCTTGAATGATCCACGCCTGGCATCTTATTCAGTTGAAACATATTCCTGGTTGATGACCTGGCTTACCAAACAATACTTACCTGAAACCTTGCTTGTAGGGGCCACAAGATTCGGACAGGAGATGAGTCCGAGGATAGCCAAACAACTTAAAACAGGGTTAACCGCTGATTGTATCAATCTTGAAATTGACAAAAAGAAACGTCTGATACAAATTGCACCTTCCTTTGGCGGTAACCTAATTGCAAAAATCATCACTCCTGTACATCGGCCCCAAATGGCAACGGTCAGGCCCGGAATTTTTCAGGAGCGCACCCATGACAACCGGGCCAAAGGCAAGATAATCCCCCTGTCGCTCCCAACTGACCTGCCAGCGGATAAAATCCAACTTATCACTTCAAAGCATAGGCCATCTAAACGACAGAAAATTGAAGATACCGATATTGTAATTTGCGGTGGCCGTGGCATGGGAAGCAAAGGGAAATTTAAAAAACTATTTGATCTTGCAAAGCTTATGAATGCAGAAGTTGGCGCCACAAGACCCGTCGTTTATTCTCAATGGGTAGACCATGATGCCCTGGTGGGACAGGCCGGCAAGAACATTAAGCCCAAAATCCTCTTGTCATTTGGTATCAGCGGTGCCATTCAACATACTGCTGCTATTGCAAATTCCGACTTTATCGTTGCCATAAATAAAAATCCAGAAGCCACCATGATGAAAATGGCTGATGTGGCAATTGTTGCAGATGCAAGCCAGGTCTGTTCAGGTATTATAAAAGCATTAAAAGAAAAAATTCGAGATTAATTTTGCGATATAAAAAAACAAAAGAGCTTCCAACCCAAAAGGTTAAAAACTCTTTATTTTTTAATGGTACGCCTGGACGGATTCGAACCGCCGACCCCCTGATTCGTAGTCAGGTACTCTATCCAGCTGAGCCACAGGCGCATGTAGGAAACTGTATATACCAAAGGTCGTGCACAAATTCAAGGAGTTTATCATTCCCTGACAAAATAGAATCAGGCAAAATATTGCAAAATACTACTAAATTGATTTGACCTGAACGCAAAAGATTTATATAAGTATAGGTTGGATTATGAATGATAACTATTATATGAAACTTGCTATAAAAGAGGCAAAAAAAGCTGAAAACATCGATGAAGTCCCGGTGGGTGCTGTAATTGTAAACACTGAAGAGCTTGTTATCGGGTATGGCTATAATTGTCCCATAACAACCGATGACCCCACAAGCCATGCAGAGATCAATGCTATACGGATGGCCGCAAAGTCATTGGGAAATTACAGGCTGGTTGATACAACTTTATATACAACCATTGAGCCATGTATCATGTGTATGGGCGCCATCATTCATGCAAGGATAAAACGCGTGGTATATGGTGCCCGTGATCCCAAATGGGGAGCTGCAGCATCATTATATAACCTGGCACAGGATTTAAGATTGAATCATCAACCTGAAGTTACATCAGGGATATGTGAAGACCAGACAAAAATGCTTATAAAACAGTTTTTTATAAATAAAAGGAGTTCGTAGTGGGAAATACAGTAATTGTTGGAACCCAATGGGGAGATGAAGGCAAAGGAAAAATAGTCGACTTATTAAGTAAACATGCAGATTATGTTGTCCGATTTCAAGGGGGCAATAATGCTGGCCACACAATGGTTGTTGATGGCAAAGAGATCATCAGCCACCTTATCCCTTCCGGTATTATCCAGCAAAAAGAGTGCTTCATCGGCAATGGGGTTGTAGTGGATCCTTTTGTTTTACTAGAAGAAATCGATTATCTAACATCAAAAAATATTGATGTCTCTCCGGAAAAATTAAAAGTCAGCAACCGGGCACACATCATTATGCCCTATCACAAGGTAATTGACAGTGCCCGTGAAGCCAAAAAAGGGGACAATAAAATCGGAACAACCGGCAGAGGAATTGGACCCTGCTATGAAGATAAAGCTGCCAGAAGAGGGCTCAGGTTTTGCGACCTGCTTGATTTTGATTTTTTCAAAGAAAAAGTCAGAGCCGTTCTTGATGAAAAAAACTTCACCTTGGAGCACTATTTTAAAACCCAGACCATTGACCCGGAAGATGTCATCGCCCAGTTTGAACAAATTAAAGATCGCCTGAGCCCATATATTACGGATGTTTCTGTTCGATTATTCAATGGTATAAAAAACAATAAAAATGTTTTATTTGAAGGCGCTCAAGGGACACACCTTGATATCGAACATGGGACCTATCCATTTGTTACCTCCTCTTCTGTGGTTTCAGGCAATGCGGCCAATGGATCGGGAGTCGGGCCTGGCAACCTGACCCAAATTATTGGGATTGTTAAAGCCTATACAACACGAGTGGGTGCAGGCCCCTTCCCTACAGAATTATTTGATACGGATGGAGACTCTCTACAGAAAATTGGATCGGAGTTCGGAGCCACCACAGGCAGAAAAAGAAGATGTGGCTGGTTAGATATGGTGATATTAAAAAATGCTGCCAGATTAAACAGCCTGACAGGACTTACCATCACCAAGCTTGATGTTCTGGACAGCTTTGATGAAATTAAAATTTGCACCTCCTATGAATACAACGACATCATCGTTAAAGATTTTCCAGCAGATATCAATATTTTAAAGCAATGCAAACCCGTATATGAAAGTCACCCAGGTTGGAATCAAGACATCACCGGAATTAGAGATTTTAAAGACCTGCCGGAAAATGCCAAAAAATATCTGGCCAGAGTTGAAGAACTTTCCGGGGTAAAAATCAAAATTGTTTCCGTAGGCCCTGGAAGAGAAGCCACTATCATAAAAGAGGATGTTTTCAATTAGACTTTTTTAAGCTTTTTTTATGTATAACCTTTTTCGCAGTCGGGATGTGGCTCAGTCTGGTAGAGCACAGCGTTCGGGACGCTGGGGCCGGAGGTTCGAATCCTCTCATCCCGACCAGCTCCAATAAAGGGTCTCGGCGGTTTTTATAAATTTAAAAACAAACACATCCCGGGGCATTATGCCCCAAAATATCGACATCTCTTAAAAAGCTCCTGTATGAATAAAAAACAGCCTTGAGAAATATTCTCAAGGCCTAAACATAGTGCATTCCAAGCTAAATTCGTTGAATTAATAATTCGTATTGATTTAGAATACAAGATTTTGTGGCTTGAATATTTTGCAGCTCCTTGTGACCCGCTGATTCTCCCATTAGTCTGTGGCAGCACACTGAGAATATGTTGAGACATTTCTTCATCAAGGGTTTCTATTTTTTCATTATATTATGATTCTTCTAACCTGGCATGTCATTGAAATGTACAGTTTTACATTTATTTTGCCCATGTATTTATCGCTTTAAGAAGCTTTTCAGGTTTCACAGGTTTTGTAATATAGTCGTTCATGCCGGCTTCCAGGCATTTCTCCCGGTCGCCCGTCATGGCATTGGCTGTCATCGCTATTATCGGAATATCTTTTCGATGATCACTCATAACCCTTATTTTTTGTGTGGCCTCATAGCCGTCCATTTCCGGCATTTGAACATCCATAAGGATAAGATCGTAGGATTCCTTTTCAAGCGCTTTTATGACTTCTTTCCCTGTAATTGCCACATCTGCCTGATAACCAAATTTTTTAAGCTGATGAAGGGCAACTTTCTGATTGATCTTATTGTCTTCAGCCACTAAAATCCGAATACTCTGTTTTTTATATTCTTTAAGTGTATGGCGAGTGACTAATTGCTTTTTATTGTCTTCTTTCTTTTTATCTTTTTGTGTACCCAATACGGAAATAATGGCATTATACAGATCGGATTGTTTAATGGGTTTATTAAAATAAGCATCAACACCTATTTTTTTAAATTTGGAACCATCTCCCCGGACACCACAGGAAGTCAGCATAATAATGCGGGTTGAAACAAGCTCTTTGTCTTCTTTAATTAAACAAACCAGTTCTAACCCATCCATCTCAGGCATCATCATATCACTGATCACTATGTCATATGGCTTTTTTTTTGCAGATACTTTCAATTCCCTTAGTGCTTCTTTACCGCTGGAAACAATTGTTGGTAAGCACTGCCATGATTTTAAATAAGCGGATAAAATTTCCCGGTTAATGCTATTATCATCAACAGCAAGAATATGCTTTCCTCGAATGTCTTTAGGCGCTTTTTTGATTTCAGATTGATCCTGGGCCAATTTTTGTTTTTCAAAAACAGCTGTGAACCAGAATTTAGACCCTTTGCCTTCTTCACTGTTAACATGTATTTCCCCGCCCATCATCTCTACCAATCTTTTTGAAATGACCAACCCAAGCCCGGTCCCCCCGTATTTACGGGTTGTAGAGGCATCCACCTGGGAAAAGGATTTGAACAGGCGATTTTGCCGATCTCTTGGTATCCCAATACCGGTATCTATCACTTCAATTAAAAGCCTGGCTTCTGTGTCAGTTTCTGAGTCCAGGGTGACCCGTAAAGATACAGATCCCTTGTCAGTAAATTTAATGGCGTTGGTCAAAAGGTTTAAAATAATCTGACGAAGGCGACCTGGGTCCCCTAACAATAAGGCAGGGACCTGTGGATGAATAAAGCATACTATCTCTATTGTCTTTTCATCTGCTTTAAAGGTCAACATTTCAACGATTTCTTCCAATGAAATCCTAAAATCAAATGCCATGATTTCAAAATCAAGCTTGCCTGCTTCTATCTTTGAAAAATCAAGAATTTCATTAATAATTCCCAGGAGTGACTCTGCACTGATTTTAACGTTTCTGGCATAATCCTTTTGATCTTTATCTAATTTGGTGTCAAACAAAATACCGATCATACCGAGGATGCCGTTCATGGGTGTCCTGATTTCATGACTCATATTGGCAAGAAATTCGCTTTTAGCCTTGTTGGCAGTTTCTGCTTCCCGAGCCAGTTTTTGAACCTGTTTAATAATAGTTTCTAATTTCCTATTTGTGAATTCCAACTGCCGGGTACGCTCAACTACCCTTTGTTCCAATTCTTCATTGAGTTTATATACTTTTTTTTCAGCCTGTTTTTTGTCTTTGATTTCCTGACCCAATAATTCGTTGATTTGAATTAAAGATTCTTCACGTTTTCTAATCTGTCTGGACATATCATGAAATTTAGATGTAATAATCTGGATCTCTTTTTGTGAAGCATGCTCAAATTGATGATTATAATCCCCTTTTGCCGCCTGCTCAATCCCGGCAATCAACTGATCTAAAGGCCTTTGAAGAATTCTTCGGATGATCAGTCTTGTTGCGATAACCAATGAAGCCAATACCACGCAAATAGTGATGATAATGGTGACAAGCAAATCTCTGTTATACTTTTTTATAAAACTTGTGGTTAAGCTGATTTTAATAGTGCCGATGATCTCATTTTCATAATTAACATTGGTTTTCTGTTCAATGATATCTGTTGCATTTTCATCCATATATTTAAACAATGAAGTCCTGTTTCTGTCAAATATTTCAATCCCGACAATTAAATCATTTTGAATAATTGATTTACTGATAATGGTAATAGTCTCTTCATCAAAATTCCAGATGGGAACAGCAAGACTTTTCTGAAGAAAAGAAATATACTCCGATGATTTGAGCTCGTACAACCGGTTAGTTCTTTTAGTAAGTGTTAGATATCCTAAGCTGATTAAAATGATGGTAGACAGGGTAACGACCAAAACTTGGCTGATGATCATATCACCTGCAAGAGAGTGATTCCAAAATTTAAAAACTATTTTTTCTTTTTGATCTTTTGAATTCATATGGATACTATTCCTAATTTGCCATTTTCTGCCCTTTGAATTTATTAAAAAGCATTTTCATGTAAGCTTGATCTTTACGAATTCGTGCAATTTCATTCCAGATAGCTAACATTTTCTCTGGAGAAATTTTCTGGTTTTTAATGGCAAAACCCATGAAATATGATTTTGACTTTATTGGTTTGGGATGGATCGTAAGCTTACCTTTAAATCGGTCATCAATCTGGATATGAATGGCATTTTGTGGTGGAGTTACAAATGAGCCACGCCCTGATTTTATAAGCTGTATTACACAATCTGTGGTATCTGGAGATTCTATCACAGAAATCCCAGCAGCCCTTAAATCACCAACAATAGAGTATCCCAAGGGTGCCCTTACTGGAAGAGGCAGAGTTTTTATATCTCCTTTAAATATATATGTTGAGCTATAATTGGTGACGGCAACATATTCAACTTGGGTAATTCGCCATAGCGATTTCACAGATTTGTCAGCATCGTCAGGATAGATCAAATATTTTGATCTATCAGGTTTGTAAGATGCTGAAACAATAGCATCATATTTTCCCTCTTTTACATCGTTGAGGCAACGCTTCCATGGCTTGGGATAAAACCGGACGTTATAGTTTAAATTTACAAGTGCTTTTTGAACCAGGTCAATATGAATCCCCTTTGCCTGATCGCCTTGTGAATATGTATACGGATACCAATAGGCTTTATCCGTAACGATATGAATTGTTTGTTGTTGACTATATCCTGAAAAGGGAAATAGAATAATCAGGATACTAAAAAATAACAGTCTATTTTTCAATGTTCCTCCCGGGGATTAAGTCTATTAATACACTATCTGTTTTGGCTAAAACGAAAAATTATCAGGATATAGAATCCAAATTTAATGTTGCTGGTCTAATAACCGAATGATCATAACAATAATGGCAAATGTATTAACCTTAAATATAGAAGGATGCTTTTTAAAGTCAAGGAGAAAAGTCATTAAGAATGAATATATGCCCTTGAATAAAAAAATATTTGAGTTTATACTTTAATTAAAATTGGTGATATCGTAATTGTCTTTCACCCGTTTAAAATTCCAAAATCAACCTAAAAAGTCCAGAACGGTGGTATCATGGTTAAAAAAGTGGTATTTTTTATATTTTCATTTGCTCTTATTATGGTCAATTTCGTATCTGCACAAATGATAATTACCTATCGATCTCCAGAAAGTAAAAATGATAAACGCTATGAATATGACAATCAATTATTAAAGCTTTCCTTGGACAAAACAAAAAAAAAGTATGGTGACTATAAATTGGTACCAAGCCAGGTGATGAATTACTCACGGGCAATGAAAAAACTTGAGAGGAATTCCTACCCTAATTTTATGGCTAAATATAGTTATGAAGAAAGATTTGTAGAGAAAATGAATTTGGCATATATAAAATTCCCTGTGGATCTTGGGATTGTTGGGTATCGGGTCTTTTTCGTCAGTAAAAAGATTAAAAAAAAGTTTTCTATTGTGCGCACGATAGACGATCTTAAAAAATTCACGGTTGGGCAGGGAACTGGATGGGCAGATGTCGAAATTCTTCGATCCTCAGGCTTTAGTGTTCAAGAGATACCCAAGTACGAGAGTCTTTTCTACATGGTCGCCGCCAATAGGTTCGATCTGTTTCCAAGAGGTACAAATGAATTGTTAAATGAGTATGAGGCCCATAAGGGTATTAAAAATTTTACCTATGATACATCCCTCTGCCTGGCTTATCCTTTACCTCGTTTTTTTTACACACATAAATCAAACCAAAAAGCGATAAGGAGGATAACCGAGGGACTTTTAATGGCATTCGAAGATGGTTCTGTAGAAAAGCTCTGGCACAAAAAATATAAAGACAGCATCGAATTTGTGAACCTTGAAAAAAGAAGGATTCTCTGGGTGGAAAATCCGAATGTTAAGTCAATCAATTTTGATTACAAAAAATATTTTTATAAACCATGAAACGAAGAAATATTGTTCTTCAAATACTTTAAATTGGTTTAATAGCATGCCAATCTCCAATATTAGCAGAAGTGATTCTTCCCAGAGATTTTGACTCAAGGTCAAGCCACTTTTTGTTAGGTTTCTGAGGTAGTAGAAAAGCGAGCGCTTTGTCTACAAGTCTTGGCAAAGCGTGTTTTGATTTCAGGCACGACTACCAAAAGAATTAAGCGCCCTTATTGCCGAACCTCTTGGCGACACATTATAGACAAAAGACTCACCTTTTCACTATCTCAAAATCTTCTTATAATTCCCTGATTGATGGTTGTTTTTAAGGCATTCTAAATCTTTAAAATACCTTTGTTTTATGAAGAAACTTTTGATTCATCCAAGACTTTTCGAACGGTTTTTGCCAAATCAGCTTTTACAATGGGTTTGAATGCAACCGCTTTAATACCAATTTCTGCCGCATTTTCTTGAGATATTTTTTTGCCGTATCCAGTACATAAAATCACAAGTATATCAGACCTAATTTTCATCAGTTCTCCAGCCAATTTGTCACCGGTCATGTTTGGCATTGTCATATCCGTAACAACCAAATCAAATATTTGTGGTTTCGATCTGAACAATTCCAAGGCTTCAATACTACTTGTTCTTGTTGTCACGGAATAACCCAGCTGCTCAAGAGCCTTGCTCCCCATCTTTACAATAGGAGCCTCATCATCTACAAATAGAATATTTTCAGTACCAGCAGGCAAATATTCTTTTTCAGAATGCACATGTACTTTTCGTTTTTTGGTAATGGGTAGGTAAATAGTAAAGCAGGTTCCTTCACCAATTGTACTATCGACTGTAATTTGTCCATCATACTTTTCAACAATACCATGAACAACTGCCAACCCCATCCCTGTACCTTCACCCACAGATTTTGTTGTGAAATAGGGCTCAAAAATGGTGTGAATGTTCTGGGGGGATATACCCATACCTGTGTCAGCTACCTTCAATTCAATGTATTCTCCAGGTATCAAACCAGGAATAGCCTTTCTGTTAATTGTTATATCATTTACGCTGACGTCAAGAATGCCACCTTTTTCGTCCATGGCATGGGCGGCATTGGTACAAAGATTCATTAATACCTGGTGAACCTGAGTGGAAGATCCCATTATAAAGGAATCACTGATTATTTTCGTAGTGATCTGTATAGTTGATGGGATTGAAGACTTTATAAATTTTAATACTTCTTCGGCAATGGCATTGATCTGAATGGGTTTGACGAGTTCATCAGATTGACGTGCAAATGTCAGTATCTGTTTAACAAGATCTTTTGCCCGCAAGCCCGCCATTCGGACTTCCTGCAAATCATCCTCAAGCTCTGTACCTTTTTCAGCCCCACCAAGTGCCAACTCAGTAAATCCAATAATAGAGGATAGAATATTGTTAAAATCATGTGCGATACCACCAGCCAAATTCCCAATTGATTCCATTTTTTGAGCCTGTTGGAGTCGTGCTTCAAGTTTTAATCTGTCACTAATATCCCTTTTAACTGCCACATAGTTGATAATTTCGTCATTATCCGAATAAACTGGGGATATTGATGCCTCTTCTATATATTGCGAACCACTCTTTTTTTTATTTATGATATGCCCGGACCAGGAATCTCCTCTGGAGATAGTTTCCCAAAGTTCTTCATAAAATTTTTTATCGTGAGTTCCACTTTTAATTATACTAATATTTTGCCCAATGATTTCTTTACAGGAATAACCAGTGGTTTTTTCAAAGGCAGGGTTTGCATATGATATAACTCCGACTTTATCAGTAATTATTATGGTATCAGAAGAATTATTCATTGCCAAAGCTTGATGTTTAAGATCTGTTTCGAATTTTTTACGTTCGGTAATATCTGTGGATATAGCACAAATACCAAAAGGAGTATCTCCGTCTTCGTATACAGGGAATTTAAGCGTCAAATAAGTGTGGTTACTCCCATCTTTATGTTCTACTGTCTCTTCGCCTTCGAATGGTTTTTCTGATTTAAGGACCGTAAGATCATTTTGCCACAGAGTGTCAGCAATATCTTTTGGGAAAAGATCATAGACATTTTTTCCAATAAATTTATTTAATGGAGGCAAATTCAAAATTTCAAAATTTCGATTGGCAACTATTATATTACCTTCAAGATCTTTAATTGAAATCAAGGCGGGAGAATTATCCAGTATCGCTTGAAGCCGAGCTTCGCTCTTTGTTAGCTCAAAAGTTCGCTCATCAACCAGTTGTTCTAAAGAATTTTGATGCTGCTTTAATTCAACCTGGCTTTTTTGTAATTCTTCATGCTTTTCAATCAATGTTTTTTCATTCTGCTTTTGTTCGGCCTTATAATGGGTAATGGATCTTGACATGTTTTCCATACTTCTTGCCAATGATCCGAGTTCGTCTGTTGAATTTACTGAAATGATTTCAATATTTTCATGGGCAGCAATGCTAAGAGCTGCATTTTTGAGCTTGGCAATGGGTCTTAAAAGATATTGTTTACTAAATAAAAAAAACAGAAAAGAGCTGACCAGGGTGCACAAAACAATCATTCCCAATGTAATCAGGCGGATTCTATTGACCAATCCACTGATACCTTCGTCGGGGATGCTATAAAAAACCACCCAGCCCCATGGCTTAAAATATTGCGCGACATAGACATCGTCATATGTTTTTTTTCCAATAGCGCCTTCTATAATGTCTGCTAAATCCTCTACCACTATTTTTTTTGATATCTCATTCCAGGATAATTCAATATTGTCAGGATTCAAACCTTGGGTACAAAAAATCAATTTTCCAAATTCATTGATCGCAAGAACGTGTCCGCCCCTGGTTTCTGTTAAAATACTGGCTTTATGTATTGCATCTTGCTGATAACTTTCTACATAAGATTCCACTTGATCCATTTTGGCCTCTTTGAGCAGTTGGTAATTTTGCTCAAGCGCTTGATCCGTGTATGATTCAAGAACAACTCGCATATAACGATAATGGCTCAAATAAGTGGTTTTTTTAGCCTCATTAAAAGACCACAGCCCAAGTGTTAAAAGAGAAATGAGCATGAATGGGATAATAACTAATAAAATTTTAATTTGAAGTTTCATATCATTTCACTAACGAAAAAGATTTCCTTTTGCCAATTTTAAAATATCCGGGGGTATGACAATGTTCATTTTCTGGGCAGTCGTCAGATTGACCCCTAAATTAAATTTTATTGGTGGAATCACAGGTATATCTCCAGGATCTTCGCCGTTCAATATACGATCTGCCAAGAGGCCAACTTCTCGCCCTTCTGCTTCTGCATCGGGCTCTATATTGATTAATGCGCCGACTTGTAAACTTTCTCTATTGATACCATAAACAACAGGCACAGTTGCTTCTTCTTTTAATAGTTCGTTATATTTTATGTTCTCGGCAAAAGGGCCCAACGGTTCCCATAAAAAATCAATCTTCCCGTCAAGCTGTTTCAAGCCTTTTGACAATTCTTTTAACATGTAGTCAATGCTTTCCGGGAAATCTTTGTACTGAATTTCGTAAGGAACAAATGTGATCTTTTCATTTTTTTTAGCTATTTTTTCCAATTGACGTAAATCACCCATTGAGGATGGGTACGTTGAATGGATATATCCAAAACGAATTGGCCGGGCTTGAGTTTTGGCCTCAATTAATCGAAGAACCAGTTTAACTTTTGTCTCTCTCGATATGTTATGAACTCTGCCAGTAATATTTTTTCCTGTCGACTGTCCAATGTTTTCAACAAGTCCTGCTCCAACCGGATCAGCGACCGTAAAAAACAATTGAGAAATATTTGTGCCTTTAAGAAGTTTCGCCGCTGCTTGTGAAGCCAATGTAGCATTGCTTAAAACTAAGTCGGGCTTTCCTTTATCCAATGCATCTTTTAAGAGAGATTCAGCAAGTTGATAGTTCCCTTTTGCTTTTAAAACTATCAACTCCATGTTGATTCCTTCTTTGTATCCAAGGTCTTTCATTTGAACCTGAAACCAGTGAGAGCGGTCTCTTACTACTTTTACATCCATTGTTTCCAATAAAATGATGTATTTCAATTTACCCGCTACTCCTAAAGATGGTTGGAGTAAAAAGAAGATGACGAATAAAAAGAAGAATGGTTTTAAAACGTTTCGTTTATCCCCAAAGATATTCATGCTAATTCCTTGGTTTAGGGTTAAAAAAGTAAACATTAGAATTAGTGGCTAATTAAGAAAATGATTTGATAGGTGAGAGTCTACTAAAATTCATATTTTAATGCAAAACAATAATGAAACTGAAAAAATTTTTCTCGTGAGTAATTATGGTATCAATTTTCATGAGCAAAAAACCAAAAAGACCGAGGACTTCCAAAAGAAAGATTCAGGAGGTTGGAATTGAACAGCAGTGATGATTATAACGTGAATTCATATTTTTTCTTGAAAATGTCTACCACAACATCTGGTATCTACAATTTTTAATTTTTAGCCACAAAATTAATTTATAATATTCAGATCAAAAATTTAATTTGCTCAAGTTGAAATAATTCAAAAAGGCCACACTACTGGTACGGTTCTGAGAGATTGCTTTCGGGGGCGGCGAGTGAACCCTCAATTAAACTCTCTCAGCGGCCACGATCAAATCTCTCAGTTTAACAATTTGAAAATTTTGACTTTTCTCTATACATTTTTTTTATTTGAGGTGACACTCTT
>JAWSVH010000296.1:0-967 GCA_033852015.1 Desulfobacula sp. | reverse complement strand
TTATTGCCGGGTCTCCAGTCTATTTTGGGACCATGGCAGCCCAGTTAAAAGCGATTTTGGATGATTTTGTCAGCACCAGAAGAAAAATGGAAGGAAAAATTGGTGCAGCATTTACCACATCTGGTGATGCCAGTGGTGGTAAAGAAACCACCATGATGTCCATTATCCAGGCAATGCTAATCTATGGTATGGTGGTTGTGGGGGATCCGTTGTCGGCCACAGGACATTATGGTACTTCCTGTGTGGGGGCGCCGGATGATAAAACAAATGAGGACGCAAAAAAATTAGGGCAACGGGTGGCAAAGATTGCCCAAAAGTTGTCTGTCTGAATCCTGAATAAAATAAAGGACATTATTCATCTATTGTGTTGTCATCTATCCAGGCAAGATATTCGGTTGAACCCTTATCGATTGGCGTTTGAATAATTTGGGGGGTGTCATAGCTGTGATGCTCTTTTATAAAAGCTTCAACCGATTTGTACAATAGCGCCTTTGTCTTGATAATCAGCCGGATTTCTGGCTCGATGTGCAGTTCATCTTCCCAGCAATAAAAACTGGTGATGGGACAAAGCTGGACACAGGCTGCCAGCTTTGCTTTAACCAGCATGGCTGCCAGTTTCTTTGCAGATTCAATATCTGGACAGGTGGTCAGGATAATACAATGTTTCATGGCATTTATCCTTTTAAAATATGTTTGTTATGATTTAAATTTGCTAACCAAATTTGTTAGTTTGGGGCTCAAAATTTAAAGTTGTAAAATAATCTTCCATGGTTTCTGCTCTTCGGATCAACTCTACACTTGAATCTTCTTTTAATAATAATTCCTTTGGGCGCAGGTGGCCGTTGTAATTAAATCCCATGGCATGTCCATGGGCACCGGTGTCGTGGATGACCAGAATATCGCCTTCTGTGGTCTGGGGCAATTGTCTTTGAACTGCAAATTTATCTATATTTTCGCATAAAGCACC
>JAWSVH010000104.1:0-13105 GCA_033852015.1 Desulfobacula sp. | reverse complement strand
ATAATGGTTCCTTCAATATCACGGGCACCAGAAGGCTGTATGGGCATTCCTTTAAGATTTATAAAAGGTGTTTTAATAATTCCTATGGGAGTAATATTTATCGTCATGGTTATTCTCCTTGGAAAACGATGGTTTTATTTCTTCCTGTATCCTTGGCTTCATACAACGCTCTGTCCGCTCGGGATATCCAATCTGCAGCACTTTTTATTTCTGAATCTTTATCATACCCACTGATACCAAAAGACATGGTGATATTAATAAACTGGCCCTCAATAATTTCCCCTGATTTATCCAATTTTTCAAACGATGTCCGAGCAATTTTTTTTCGAAGCCTTTCAACAACCTGAAAGGCCTCTTTTTTACGGGTTTCATCCAAAATCAATAAAAACTCTTCCCCGCCATATCTTCCAGCCACATCAAATACCTCCCGCAAGCAAGTTGAAAGGATATTACCCATTGTTTTTAAAACCAAATCTCCCTGGATATGACCATGGGTATCATTAATGGATTTAAAAAAATCAATGTCCCCCAAAACAATACAGGCATTTGAGTCTGGCTTTCTTTGAAACCGTTTCAAGAGAGTGTCCACTTTTTGCTTTATTTTTGCGCTGTTGAAAAGCCCTGTAAGATCATCATATTCTGCTTGTTTTTCAAACTGGGTTTTAAGTAAAATTGCACTTAAAAAATTACACATGATCTCAAAACCAGCCACTTCATAATCTTTAATAGAAGACTCTTTTCCGTAAAAATCTCCACCAAAAAGATACGCTCCGCCAAAGCTTTGAGGTAAATAAACATACCCCATGATATCACACCCCATACCGGGAATATTTATATGGGAAATCCGCTTATTTAAAAAAGCGGTGACTTCATTGGCATATCGCCTGTCACGATTATCTAGGAAGATCCGCAGCTTTCGACCTTCTTTTAAATCCAGTCGGAGTCCATCAGGGTCAAGAATTTTAACCACTTCAAGAATCAAACGATTTTCAATAACATTAGACACTTTATACAAAACACTGACATCAAACATCATGTTTTTACGAATAATTTCAAGGGGGAAGTCAAAACTATCATCGTTGCCGGCATGGGCATCCAAGTCTATTAAAAACTCAGACATTTGTCCCAAACGATTTAATATGGTTTTTGCATCAGATTTAAGCTTTTTCATTACAGGATTTTCCTTTAATGATTTTCGTGTTGAGTATCCAAAGCAATGGTTCCATCAAAATCAAAAATAATGACTTGGATATCAAGTTTTTGGTTTGAAAAATTTTTTGCATTCTTTCTTATCTTTTCACCCACGCAGGCAAGTAACTCCGGATATTTGGGATAAATAAAAGAAAACGCATGACGGGCGGTATTGGCTTCTAAAATCTGTTCTACAAGGTCTGTATTCTTTGTAATTTCTTTGGCCCAAACAGCCAACTCTTTTAGAGTCAACTCAGATTTCGCAGCATGGGTATGCTCAAAGCCCAAAGCCATTTTAACCGCTTTGCCAAAAAAGATTGTGTAAATAATGCTCTTTATCGCTGTGTTTTGTGTTGCCATGTCCAATGAGGCCTTAAAAAAATCCCCTGTCTGAATAAAGGCCTCTTCATCAAAAGAAGTAAATTGGTCCATGGCATACCGCTCACTTCTTCTGCCGGTGGTAAAAACAAGCGTGTCTGTTCCATTGGCCGCCGCAACAGCAATACCGGATTTAATGGTGGCAATATAAGCGTCATGGGACATCGGAGTAACCACACCGGTGGTGCCTAATATAGAAATTCCGCCCATAATCCCCAGCCGGGCATTTAAAGTTTTTTTTGCCAGGATTTCACCTCTGGGAACAAAAATTTCAACATCCACTCGCTTGTTTGTAATATCAAAGCAACTGAACACATCCAAAATTTCATTTTGAATCATTGTCCGGGGGCCAGGGTTAATCGCCGGCTCACCTACAGGTAGTTCCAGGCCAGGCTTTGTAATAACCCCCACTCCTTTTCCACCAGTAATCTGTATCGATGTTTGTTTTGCATCCGTTAAGGTAACCGTTGCTCCGATCTGGGCTTTATGGGTAATATCCGGATCATCCCCGGCATCTTTAATAACGGTTGCCTGGTAACTGTTTTCAGATATTTTACTTATCTCCTGAACTGCAATATGTTTTTTGTCCCCCGTTAAAAAACTGATTTCAACACCTGCGGGTTCTTTTGAAAAAAAACAAGTTAAGGCCGCTTTAACTGCGGCAGCGGCAGCAGCACCTGTGGTAAATCCTTTTTTTAGTTTCCGGGATGACATCTGGTTACGTTTTATTCTCCATGATTTTTATTTTCTGTGATTTTGTTCTTTTTGGGTTTTATCTTTAAACGCTTTACAGGTCTCTACAAAATGCCTGGCGCAATCTGGATTACTGCCAAAATGAACATGAAGATAGCTACCAAAGGTTTTATTCACTTGAAACCCTTTTAAAGTAATTTTTTGTCCTGCTCGAGAGGAGGTCTGATATACATTTGCAATATTTGTCTGGGGGTTTATTAAAGAAGAATAATGAAATTCATGCCCTCGCAATTTGGCACCTTTTTTTCCAATAATTGTATCATCTTTGAGGGTAATTTCTCGATAACCAAGAGATCGAAGTCGTTTTGACATCGATATATTAAAATCAAAACAACCGGACATATTAAAATTAGACGTTTCATCCATACCAGTAAGAGAAGCACATAAAAACATAAACCCACCACATTCCCCGTAAATCGGCATGCCTTTTATGCTATGATTTTTTATTTGTTCCAATAATCGAGTTTTTTTAGACAATTGTTTTGCATAAACTTCGGGATATCCACCACCCAAATAAATTCCATCTATATCAGAAGGCAATCGTTCATCATTTAATGGTGAAAATTCTACAATGTTGGCACCAAATTGTTTTAATATATCTAAATTGTCCTGATAATAAAAACAAAAGGCTTTGTCTTTTGCCACCGCAATGGTGGGACCGAATTCTCTTGTTTTTTTATATGACTTTGATTGATCTGATTCGGTTTTTTGGCGTTCTGATTGGGTTGAAAAAACATATGGATTAAGGCTCTGAACTAGACTATCCATATCGATATGGTCTTCAACCATGGAAGACAACAAAGATAATACATCTTTTTGAATATCCAGCTCCTGGGAGGTCACCAGCCCCAAATGGCGTTCCGGCATAATGATTTTTTCATTTCTGGGCATAAACCCCAAACATTTTGTTTTACAACTTTGTTCAACCGCTTTTTTCAAATAATCATAATGACGAGCACTTCCGGTTTTGCTAAAGATTACCCCGGCAATTTTTAAGTTGGCATCAAACTCTTCAAACCCCTTAACAATGGCTGCAGCACTTCTGGCTTTGCCTTTTGCATTCACCACCAGCACCACCGGCAAATCTAGCCATTTGGCCATCTGTGCTGTGGACCCAGCCTCTGACAGACCATCATACCCGTCAAAAAGTCCCATGGCCCCTTCAACAACGGCAATGTCTGCGTTGTGTGCATTTTGCTTGAAAATTTGATTATTATACGCCCTGGGAAGCATCCAGGAGTCCAGGTTAAAGCTTGTTTTTCCACAAATTTTGGTATGATGCCCGGGATCAATAAAGTCTGGACCAACTTTAAACGGAGCCACACGATACCCTTTCTTTGCAAGATAGGACAAAATAGCAAGTACAATCGTGGTTTTTCCTGTTCCACTTCCAGTGGCACCAATAACAAACCCTTTGATAATATCCTCCGGTAACTGCTTATTTTTTGTTTGCTGCCATAATCGCAAGGGCATTAACAATACTTGCTGCTACATTTGATCCGCCTTTTCTCCCCTTATTCGTAATATAGGGAAAATCAAGGGTCATTAATTCATCTTTAGATTCTGCCGCATTCACAAAGCCCACGGGTAATCCAATCACCAGGGCAGGGTATGCTTTTTTTTCTTTAATTAATTCTATGAGCCGGAGCAGGGCTGTCGGTGCATTACCAATGACATAAATTCCATCACGAACCTTATCACAAGCCATATCCACAGCAGCAAGCGCCCGGGTAGTTCCATTTTCTTTAGCTTTTTTAGCAATCGCTTCATTCGCAATTAAGCAGCTTACATTGCCGCCAAAATCATGAATTTCTTTTTTTCGAATACCCACTCTGGCCATATTGGTATCTGTAATAATATTGCAGCCTTTTTGTATCGCTAAAATCCCTTTTTGTATCGCTTTTGGAGAAAATCGAATAGAGTTTATATACTCAAAATCAGCGGATGTGTGTATCATTCTTCTAACAATGGGCCATTGTTCATGATCAAATCCATGGTCACCAGCTTCTTGTTCAATTATTTTAAAGCTTAAATCTTCAATTTCCTGTGGTTTCATTAATATATTACCTTATTTTAAGGATGTTTATCTTCTCAAGATTCCAAACTAAATACCATTTTTCCAGTGATTTTTGCAACTGGTTTCAAGGAGATTATAAGAGGGCTGTTTTTTGCATCAATTGATTAATGCTGGACACATAATTTTTATTCTGACAAGGCTTTGACAGATGGTCGATATATTCATCTTGTTGTTTAAGTTCTTTTATAGACTCTAAAAAAGTGAAATTTCCTGATATAAATAAGATGGGTATTGCCGTATCTTTTTGTCGAATGTATTGATAAACATCCATGCCGGTCATCTTTCCGGGAAGAATATAATCCAGACTGATAAAATCATAGGAATTTTTACTGAACAATTCAATCGCAGCGGAGGCATCCCCTGCAACATCCACGCTATGATTACATGGCTCCTGGGTTAAAATCCGATACTGAACATCTGATATATCAGTTTCATCTTCAACCAGAAGAATCTTCTTTCCTGTTATAAGCTTTTGAGTTTTAAACTGACTTTTTTCTTCAAAAGTAAGTTCTTTTTTATTTACAGGAATGGTGATAATAAATTTAGAACCCATTCCGATTTTAGATGTTACTGTAATCGTCCCTTTGTGCTGCTCTACATATTTTTTAATATTTGACATACCATAACCGGTTCCTTTAATTCCCGGCTTATAGGATTGTGAGACATCACGTTGACCTTTTAGACTGAAAGCAGGTTCATAAATTTTTTCAATATATTTATCAGGTATACCACACCCGTTGTCTTCTATTTCAAAACAAATATTATCATTCAAACTATACGTTCTAATAATAATTTTAGGTGTTTCAACACAACTGACCGCATGAATTGAATTTTGCACAAAATTTACCATGGCATGTTCAATCATCCCCGGATCTGCCAGTAATTCCGAAACCCCAGGTTTGTATTCTCTGATCAGTTCTATTCCCTTCAGATCCTTTTTAAGCAGGCTTAGAACCAAATCTATTTTTTCGTTAAGCTTGAAAAATTCTTGTTTAGGCTCCTGGTCTTTAGCAAAAGCCACTAAATTTTTAGTTAAATTTTTTCCCCGTATGGTCTGTCCAAGAATTAATTCAAGAGACGCTTTAACGGTCGGTTCTTTACAATCAAGAATAGAAAGCTCTGTGTTGCCCATAATAATACCTAAAATATTATTAAAATCATGGGCCATTTTTCCTGCTATTTTTCCAACCAAAGCCAGCTTTTCCTGCTCTCCCGCTATCTTTTGAGCCTTAATTTTCTCTTTTTCTGCATTTTTAAGTTGGGTAATATCGTGTACAACAACCTGTGCGCCTATTAATTGGTCTTCTTTAAAAAAATAATCCCCATTTAAAAGAACACATAGCTGGCTGCCATCTTTTTTAATGATATTATATTCTATAACCCCATCAAGCTTTTTATCTATATTGAAATTTTTCAATCTTTTTATATACAAATGTCTACTTTTTGGTGTTAAAAAGCTTAATGGGTCCAATTTTAAGAACTCTTGCTCTGAATATCCTGAATAAGCACACATGATTTCATTTACACTGATAAATTTATTTTGTATAAAATCAATCTCATACATACCTGTAGGTGCATTATTAAAAAGATATTTATATTTTTGTTCAGATGCTCGAAGTTTTTTTTCAACCTGTTTGCGCTCATAACTTTCATTTTTTAATTTTCTATTCCATATCAGCATCATGGTTACGATAATAACTGAAAGTATTAATATTGGTAAAAACCATTTTAAATTATCCATTACCGTTATTCCATGTTCATATCGAACAGAAAGCCATTTATTTTTAATTTTTGATTGCTCAATAGAGGTTATGGCCCCAAGCGCTTTATTAATAATCGAAAGTAATTCAGGAAAATCCTTTCGAACGGCCATATGAAGCGTGTAGTTTTCGTACGATGTGGGTGCTGCAATCTTAAGATTGCTTAAACCATGGGTTTGAATTAAATAACTGGCCGTTGCTAAATTTTCAATCCGTGCATCTGCTTGTCCAAAAGAAACAGCCTTAAGGCCATCCAGCGGTGTATCTACATAATGAACATCAATTTTAATTTTCTCTTTTTTTAGCAATTTAAAAGGGGATGCTTTTTTAATAATCGCTACTTTTTTCCCATACAAATCATCAATGTTCCCTATAAAACCCATATCTTTTCGACTTATAATAACCAGGGGAAAAGATAGGTACGGTTCGGAAAAACTTAAATATGCCATTCTATCTTCTGTTTTAGCAACACAGGCAATCAAGTCTATTTTTTTTTCTTTTGCCATATTAAGTACCTGGGTCCAAGGCAAATTTATATGTATATTCATCTTTAAACCCAATGATTTTAAAATAACATGTAAATAATCTAAAGATATGCCTTTTTCCTTGTTTTTATTATCCTTAAAACAAAAAGGGGGAAAGGCTTCTGGTCCTGCGACGTTTATTGTTTGGTGTGTTTTAAGCCAGACTTTTTCTTTTGGTGTTAAATCAAATTTTTCAGCTACTTTTATACTGTTTTTATCTGAACTATAAACATAGCCTTGGTTTAAAAAAAAGCTAATGATTATACCACCGATAATAATTTTAAATGATAAAGAAAGTCTCATAAGCATATTTTTTCCAAAATAAAACTTTATAACAAAAATATAGATGTTTTTAAGCATACACTAATACAGGTGAGTTTGATATTGTAATTGTAAAAACAACCCTAATTGCTTTTTATATTCAGTATTTTATACCTGTAGTTTTTTTCTTTTCCTATCTTTTAAAAAATCTGATATGCTCTTTTTTTCATAATTTACAGGTTTAATTTTTCAATTAGGAGTTTTGTTTTGGAAGAAAATAGTTTTATTCGCTTTGCAAACCGTATGGATCAACTACCCCCTTATTTATTTGGAATGATAAATAAGATGAAAATGGAAAAAAGACGAAACGGGGATGATGTTATTGACTTAGGCATGGGTAATCCTATGGATCCAACTCCTGATGCTGTAATTGATAAATTAGTTGAAGTGGCAAAAGATCCTAAATCTCACCGGTATCCGGAAAGTTCAGGTATGCCTCATTTGAAAATTGAAATTACAAAATATTATAAACGTCATTATAATATTGATCTTGATTCTGAAAGTGAAACTTACTTTACCATTGGTTCAAAAGAAGGAATCTCTCATTTATGTCTGGCTATAATGGGTCCGGGAGATTCTGTTCTTGTACCGGCGCCTGCTTTTCCTATCCATATTTATGCTGCCGTTATAGCCGGGGCTAATGTAATAAAAATACCGCTCAAGCCTGAAAATGATATTCTTGACCACATCGTCAATGTTTGTGAATCCTGTTATCCTCCTCCAAAAGTGTTAATGCTTAATTATCCGCATAATCCAACCGGTGTTGTGGTTGATAAAAAGTTTTTTGAAGAAATTGTAAAGCTTGCCAAGCGGTTTAAATTTATGGTGATTAATGATTTTGCCTATTCCCAGATTACTTTTGATGGATATAAAGCTCCTAGTTTTCTTGAAGCTAAAGGAGCAAAAGACGTTGGTGTAGAGTTTGGGTCTTTTTCAAAATCCTACAATATGGCTGGATGGAGAATCGGATATTGTGTAGGAAATTCTGAAATTGTTGCCGCTTTAGGGAAAATTAAAGGTTATTTTGATTATGGTATTTTTTCTGCAATTCAAGTGGCTGGGATTATTGCATTAAGAGATTGTGATGATACCATCCCGGAGCTTGCAAAAATCTATGAAACCCGAAGAGACGTTTTATGTAGCGGCCTTGAAAGAATCGGATGGGATATTGAACGACCAAAAGCCGGTATGTTTGTCTGGGCAAAAATTCCTGAGCCCTTTAATAAAATGGGGTCTATGCAATTTGCCATTGAAATGATGGACCGGGCAAACGTAGCTATCGCTCCAGGAACAGGCTTTAGTGAAGAAGGAGAAGGATACCTTCGATTGGCACTGGTGGAAAATGAAGAACGCTTAAAACAGGCTGTGCGTCAAATGAAAAAAGCCATGGAAAATATGACTGTTTAGTCTAAACTTAAAGAAGGGGTTTATTTAAAACCCCTTCTTTAAGTCATTATTAAATTCTAATACTCTATTTTTTAATAATCCAGTGATGAAACTTCAAGGGCATGTTTCTGAATAAAATTTCTTCTGGGTTCAACTTCTTCGCCCATTAAAAGTGTAAAAATTTCATCTGCTTTTTCTGTATCTTCTATATCTACCCGAAGCATATTTCTTTTTTCCGGATTCATGGTGGTTTCCCACAATTGATCCGCATTCATTTCACCCAGACCTTTGTAACGCTGAATATTTATTCCTTTTTTAGCTTCGGAAATAATAAAATTAAACAATTGTTCAGTATTTTCAAAGATATGTTCTTTTTTCACAGCTGCATCTGATAGCTTAGAAGAAATGATAAACGGGGCTTTGTCAAAGTCACTAATTTTTCCATATCCTTTGAGCATTCGCTGATAATCATTTGTGGCAAGAATTTCTCTACCCACTCTTAGAAGAATATTTTCTCCCTTTTCGTCATAAATATCCATTTCATGAATATTTCTCTCCTCATCATAATCAATTTCGCCGGAAGTATATCCATGGCCTTCAAGATCTTTGGAAAGAGAGATGAAATTTTGTTTATCTTCAAGAAAAAATTTATCTTTAACGCCATGTTTAATTAAAGCCAACAATAAAGACGTGTCCATATCCCGTTTTCTCAAAAGACTAACAGCATTATAATAGTCAGTCAAATTCGTAAGAAGCGATGAAAATACATCTTCAGATAAAGGCTCTTTCTCATTGTTTATAAAAACATTTTTTTGTGACGCAATTCTCTTTACCAGATAATCGGCATACTCTTCTTCATTTTTCAGGTATACACCATTTTTACGAGATCCCACCCTGAACAGAGGTGGTTGAGCAATATACAGATATCCTTTTTCTACTAACTCCGGCATCTGCCGATAGAAAAAGGTTAATAAAAGTGTTCTAATATGAGAACCATCAACGTCCGCATCCGTCATGATCACAACTTTATGATATCTTATTTTTTCTATATCATATTCTTCCTGACCCACACCGGTTCCAAGAACTGTAATTATATTTTTAATTTCATCACTTCGAAGAATCTTATCAAACCGGGCTTTTTCAACATTTAAAATTTTACCCTTAAGTGGAAGTATCGCCTGAAACCGTCTATCTCTTCCCTGTTTTGCACTACCCCCAGCAGAATCTCCCTCCACAAGAAATAACTCTCTTTCTGCAGGGTCAGCATACTGGCATTCCGCCAATTTACCCGGCAGAGTGGAATCCATAAGGGTTCCTTTTTTCCGGGCAAGTTCCCTGGCTCTTTTTGCAGCATCACGGGCTCTTGCTGCATCAACCGACTTGGCAATAATTTTTCTTGCAACCTGTGGATTTTCTTCTAAATAATGTCCTAATTTTTCATTTAACAGAGATTCAACAATTCCTTTGACTTCATTATTTCCAAGTTTGGTTTTTGTCTGACCTTCAAACTGGGGTTCCATTAATTTTACAGAAATAATAACAGCAAGACCTTCTCTCATATCCTCGCCGCTTATTTTTATATTCTGCATATTTTTAGGAAGATTATTAGATCCTGAAGTAATATAAGAATTTACTGTCCGGGTGAGCGCACCTTTAAATCCGGATACATGAAATCCACCCTCAATGGTTCTGATATTATTAGCAAAAGAATATAATTTTTCTTTAAACGTATCATTGTATTGAATGGCCACTTCTATTTGAACATCCTTTTTCTCCCCTTCAATATGAATGGGATCATGTAAAGGTGTCACTGTACGGTTTAGATATTCAACAAAAGAAATAAGACCGCCTTCATAATGAAAATCATCTTTTTCAGCCGAACGCTCATCTTCAATAATTATTCTGATATTTTTATTTAAAAAAGCCAGTTCGCGCATCCTGCGAGACAAAACTTCATAAACAAACTCATTTTCGTTCATTATGCTGAAATCAGGGCTGAATGTTATCTTTGTTCCTTTTTTATCGGTATCCCCTAATATGACCAGATCCGTCTTTTTATCGCCTTTAGAATAGGACTGATGATATATTTTACCATTCTTGTATACTTCCATATCTAATTGCTCAGACAGGGCATTTACAACTGAAATTCCTACTCCATGAAGCCCACCGGATACTTTATAGGAATCTTTATCAAATTTACCGCCGGCATGAAGCTTGGTCATGACCACTTCGCAGGCAGGAATACCCTCTGTATCATGCATTTCAATGGGGATTCCCCGACCATTATCTTCCACACTTACGCGCATATCTGGATGAATGGTTACAAGAATAAGATCACAATGGCCAGCCATAGCCTCATCAATACTATTATCGACAACTTCGTATACCAGATGGTGAAGGCCTTGAAGGTCAACATTTCCAATATACATAGAAGGCCTTTTTCTAACCGCTTCCAGGCCTTCCAATACTTTTATACTGTCCGCACTATAGTCGTTGGTCATTTTATTATCATTCATGATATATGCATCGCCATTATTACACAGATAAGATTATCATTATCAAGACTCTTGATTATACAAGGACTTTTACTATCCTTAACATTCAAGACCACTATACTTTTTTCAAACATGTTTAAAGCATCCATAAAATATCTGGGATTAAAAGCACTTTTAATTTCATCGCTTGAAAATGAAATCATCATTTGCTCTTTAGATTCACCAATTTCAGGATTGGTGATGGTCACCACCAATTCATTATCTTTAAAATTTAAGATTACACTTTTATAATCATCCGAAGTTAAAATAGATATCCGTTTCATTAACGTATAAAACATATTTTTATCTACTTCTACCGGAATCATTTCCTGATAATTAATAACAGGCTCATAATTAGGATATTCTCCTTCAAGGAGTTTGATCATAATGGACTCATTTTGAGTTTGAAAAATAAAATGATTGTCCTTGATGCCTACATTAATTTCATCTTTAGTTGTGTCTATAAATTTAGTTAATTCAGATAATCCTTTTTTAGGAATAATAACACTCTCATCCGGCAGTTCAAGATCTCCCTTATAATCTGCTTCAAAACAATGAAGACGCCTTGAATCTGTGGATACAATCCTAAGTTTCTGGCTACCATCTTTTACTATTTTTTCAATTAAAGACCCAACAACATAAATTCTTTTTTCATCACCGGAAAAACCGACAATAGAAGAAACCTCTATCATCTTTTTTAAATCTTTTGGATCAATACTTATAAAATTAACGTCTTCGATGACTGGTGTCTGCGGATAATTTTTATAATCAGATGCGACAATATGATATACACTGTCTTTTTTACCAATTTCAATCCATCTGTTTTCTATTTCATTTATCTGAATAATGTTTTCAGGATATTCTCTGATAATTTCGAAAAACTTTTTTGAATTTATTGATAAAATTCCTTCTTTTTCTACCTGGGCTTCATACGTACCTAAAAAAACAGTCTCCAAATCATTGGCTGTAATCGTAATCGTTGATCCCATTGCCTTTATAAGGATATCTGATGTTATAGTCAGATTTGTTTTTCTTCCTGTTATACCTTGTATTTTAGAAAGTACATCTACAATTTCTTGTTTATTAAACGAAAATTTCATTTAAAATCCTTTTTTTAAAAATTGTACATCCACCAATATCTATATCAAATTTTTTTATTTATCAATTATTAAATATCTATGGTTTTATTAATATATCTTTAAAAGAAAACCATAATAATAATAAGGGATGTTTAAATGTTTATAACTTTATAACTATTTAATTTTACAAAGTTAAATTTTGATTTTTATTGTTACTTGTATCGTTTGTCTTTTAATTAATAACTCATGAGTTATATCATCTTTTTAAAAGGTGTTCAAAAACAGCTGGTTTTGAACATTTTACTAGTATGATTCAATCCACTTTTTAAGTTCTAAAAGTCCCTTACTGCTCCAGTCATCTGAGGTTCTTTGGTCTACATATTTTAAAAACAGGGTGTCAATAACTCCAAAAATATTAAAACAAAAAGAAGCTTTTTCCAATACCACCCCTTCTATTTGATCTTCATTTTTTGAAAGATCTGTTTTTGGGGTTTTAAGGCCGGTTACATTCAGACTTTCTCCGGTCATTGAAAATTTATATTCATCTTCATTAATTTTACAGATCAGGTTTATCTGGGTGACAAAAGCGCCTTTTTTTAATGCGGTTGTCCCTTCTTCAAGACCCGCCTGATCGCCTTTAATAGATATTTTTTCTTTTGATTTATCACCCAGTTTATTTTCAAGAACAATTGAATTACCCACTTCAAGAGTGATGGTATCTTTTGAAGTTATAAGATCAGAAATATTATGATTGGTTTCAATTAAAAACCAGACCCAGGTTAAAAAGTCATTGCCTAAAAATTTATATTTATTATAAGCCGTTGCTATATCAAGCATAAAATTACCTCGAATATTTTACAGGAGCAAGAGAGAGCACCCTGTCTTTTTTAGATGATGAAAAATCTGATTTTGTTTCAATTATAGTGTAGGGAAACAACCGAATAGCTTTTAAATCAAAGGATTTTAAAAAGATGGTTTCAAAAAGCTCATTGGCAGCTTTCTGGGTAGTATATAGATATAAGTGATTTGTTTCATATTCCCAAAGCACATCATAAATATTGGGTATGGCTGGAATTCTATGCATTAAAACATCAAGAACCTG
>JAWSVH010000103.1:0-38359 GCA_033852015.1 Desulfobacula sp. | reverse complement strand
GTAAAAGTACTAAAGATAGTGGCCATTTATGTGATCCTGTAGAGATTACAGAAGCTTTTGTCTGTGGTGATTGCGGGGCATCTTCGATGGATGCAAAACATGTGTGTAAACCCAAACTGCAAAAACTAAAATATACCTGTAAAAAGTGCGGTCGATTATCTGTTTCTGATGATAAGCTGTGCAAACCGATTGAAATATAAGTCACAAAAAGGGCTTTTCTTTTAATCGGGAGAAGTCCTTTTTATTAAAATTTTATGTAAAAAAATATTATATTTTGGCTTAAATTACCCAAAAGAGTTGATTTATATGCAATAAATATTTATACAAGTTAGAGGCTCTGGGCTTTAGAAGAATTTTTAATTGTTTTAATTAGTTATTGTTGTTTTCGGGTATGGAGAAAAAACATATATTTGAAAAAGTAAAGCAGTCGGAGAATATTCCTCAGCTTCCCCAAGTGATGTTGCGGCTTATTAAGGCCTGTCGCAATGAGAAAACCAGTATTGATGAACTTACCGCTATTATTTCTACCGACCCTTCGTTAACATCTCGTCTTATACAGATTATAAGCTCTCCATATATTAATTTGCCCAAGGCTGTGAATAGTATTAAGACAGCAGTGGTGTACCTGGGTATTGATACCATACGTAATATTGCCATCAGTACTTCTGCCATGCGATTTTTCAGTGTTTCTAAACTGATGCCCGAGTTTGATTTGGCCACATTCTGGTATCACTCTTATAAATGTGGAGTGGTTGCCAGAAAAGTCGCTGAAGAAAATGATCTTTCCAGTCCAGAAGAATTTTTTCTGGCGGGTCTGCTTCATGATATCGGTCGATTGATACTTATCCAGAGTTTTCCAGAAGATTATAAAAAAATTCTTAAAGAGTTTTCCGACGAAAAACAGATTCTGGCAGCTGAAATGGAAGTTTTTGGTACAGACACTCCCCATGTCAGTGCCTGGTTGTTTGGCCAGTGGAATTTGAACCCATTGATTGCCGATGCGGTACTCTATATTAATGAGGATACTGAGCAGGTTGAAGGTGCGCTTTCTCACGTAAAAGAACTTTATATTTCTAATGTGCTGGCTCACCCAGAAGCCCTTGGAAAAATAGAGAATATTATTTCCCTGACAGATATTCCCCAGTCTAGATTGGAACATATTACAGCTGAAGCAGAATTAGAAGTTTCTGAGATGGCCAAAAGTATGGGCATCAATATGGATAATATTCAGGATGAGGAATCTGAGGCGTCTTTAAATGAGGAAATAGAAGATTTATCCTTGTTTTATGGAACTCTGCAAAACCTTTTGAAAGCCCGGGATATAAATACGGTTTTGGATTCAGCACAAAATGGGCTTAAGATTATTTTTAATATTCCGCGAGTTTTTTATTTCCTTTTGGATGAGAAAAGAAATATTTTAACTGGTTTTTGTGCGGCTACGGATAAATCGCATAAAATTATAAAAAGTATTGCCTTGCCCATGTCAAACCCAACCAGCCTGATGGTTAAGTGTGTAAAAGAACAAAAGATTCAAAATACCTTGAAATTAGATCCGGAATACAAGCCTGCGATTTCAGATATCCAGATTACCCGCTTGATTAAAGAAAAAGGGTTATATTGCATTCCTATTTATTCGCCGGAAAAAACGTTTGGTGTTATCGCCCTGGGTGTAGATAAAGAAAAAGCTAAACTTCTTGATAGTAATGAAAATCTTGTCGGACTTTTTTCTAAACAGATTGGTGTTTGTATTCAAAGTATCCGTTATCATAATGAATACGCAGTTAATATTCATGAAAAGAAAATGGAAGCATATACAACGCTTACAGATAAAGTAATTCATGAAGTCAATAATCCTTTGGCCATTATCAAAAACTATATCGAAACCTTGAGTCTTAAATTACCGGATCGCCATCCCGCCCAAGATGAACTTACAGTCATTGGTGAAGAAATGAACCGGGTATCAGGTCTTTTGGATAAGCTGAAAAGTTTTTCACAGCCTAAAATTGATGGGTTTGAGCCTGTGGACATCAATGGGCTGTGTGGTAGCATCCTTAAAATTTTAGAAAAATCTATTTTGTTACCAAAGCAAATTGAGGCGTTCATTGATGTTGATCCTGGAATTACACATATAAAAACAGACCGTGATGGAATAAAACAGGTATTTATTAACCTGATAAAAAATGCAGCTGAAGCCATGGAACATGGTGGAAAGATTTCCGTGACAACCCGGCTTTTGTCTGAGTCTGCAAAAATTATGATTGATGAGAAAAAACGAATTTCCGGAAGTATTGAAATTATTATTGCAGACAATGGACCTGGAATTGACAGCAAAATTAAAGAGACACTATTTGAGCCGTATATTACCACCAAAAAGGGGGGGAATAATTCGGGCTTGGGGCTTTCCATTGTTCATTCCATTGTCAAAGAGTTGAACGGAAAAATTAGATGTGAGAGTAAACAGGGGATGGGAACTCGATTTACCATTACTTTGCCGGTCAGTTCGTCTAAAAAATAAAGGGATATACGTATTGCAGCAGCCAGAAAAAATAATTCAAAAGATGGTTGAACCATTAAAAACGGGTGAGCTGCTTGTTAAAGAAGGGTTTATCAGTCTGGATGATATTGATATGGCCCTGTCAATTCAGCAAAAACGCCAAGAATCAATGAGTGTGGAAAAATCCCGTCTTTTGGGAATGATTTTATGTGATCTAAATCTGATTACACCGGTGGATAATTTTAATATACTTCATAAGTATAATAAAGTAGCAACGCTTGAATCTTCCTTGATTTATGGCGATAAACTTACAAAGCAAGACCTTGCAAAAAACCAGGCGTTGTCCCAGCAAAAAAAATTTCCATTGATCAGCCATTTATTAAAGACCGGACAGGTCTCAACCCAGGATATGCAAAAATTATTGTTTGATTTATTTCATGTTCCGCTTCGGTCCACCCGTGATTTTGTCTTTAATTTTAAAGATAAAGATAAGCTGATCCAGGTGTTAAATGGTCGACGGTCCAGAGAAAACAAGGTTGTCCCGATGATGTTAAAAGGTAATACTTTGTTGTTCGGGATTACAGACCCGGAGAATATGCTGTTTATATATAAATTAAATGAACACTTTCCCCAGTATCGCTTTAAGGTCGTGTTTATACCATACTGGGGTTTTTCTCAATTAAATCAGCAGATATATAGCAAGCAAACAAAGTTGGAACCGTCAAAAAATAAGTCTTTGGATCTTTCTTTGTTGCTCAAATTTAAAACCTCTATTATTGATCCGGCCCAGGAAAAAGATGCGATACAGACACTTTATCAACGGTATGAACAATTGCACCATCTGGCAGGCCGGCCCAAAAAAGAAAACCGTCAAAGTGACTTTAATCGGTTTATACAGTTGGTTCACCAAAAAATTACCCGGGAATACAAAAGCTGTGGTATTGAATTTTCCTTGAAAAAGGCAGATAATGGTGTGAAAGTAATTGCATTACCTAAAAGATAGGAACGTTTCATATGGCAAGAATCATTACAATAACCAGTGGTAAGGGCGGGGTCGGAAAAACCAGTATCAGCCTGAATTTATCATTGGCCCTGGCTTCAAAGGGGTTTAAGGTCTGTTTATTTGATGCGGATCTTGGACTTGCAAATGTAAATATCCTCACAGGTATTTATCCTAAAAAAGATCTTGAAGGTGTTATTTCCGGACTGTTTAATTTAAAAGACATTATTATAAAAGATTACCAGGGTATTGATATTATCCCGGGAAGTTCCGGGGTGCAAAAAATTGCAAACTTAACCCGGACCCAGACCGGTACATTAATCAGTGCTTTTTTAGACTTAGAAGAATATGATTATTTTATTTTTGATACCTCTGCTGGTATTTCATCCCAGGTTCTGGCCTTTTGCATGGCCTCCCATGAAATTGTTCTAGTGGCAACACCGGAACCGACATCTTTGACAGATGCATATTCCATGCTCAAAGTTTTGTCTAAATATGAATACAAATATCCGGTTCGGGTCATTATTAACCAAGTGACATCCGGCAAGGCTGCTAAAAATGCGTATACCCAATTAAAGACCACCGTAAATCGGTTTCTTTCTGTTAAAGTGGCTCCTTTGGGAATTGTGGCATCGGATAAGAATGTTAAGGCCGCCGTTATTTCCCAGACGCCCTTTTGGATGTTATTTCCAGATACCGTGGCCTCAAAATGCATTAGAAATATCTGCGATAAGCTTCTTTTTAACCCGACCCAGTCCGGGGATATGCCGCTGGAACTGTTTTGGGATAAGTGTTTAAGGTTCCTTGAAAAATATCAGAGTGCTGAGGAACAAGAACGGCAAGAAGAAATTGTGGTTAAAGAGACCCCGCTTAAAGAGATTGTGGAAAAAGAGACAGAGGTTAAAGATGCTGGTGACCAAAAAGAGAGACCATTAGAGAAACAAGAAGACCCAGAAACGAAAACCACCCTGTCACAAATTGAGTCTAAGCTGTCTTTTCTCATAAAAGAGGTTGCAGAAATTAAAAAGATGTTTCAAGTTCAAAAAGGAATACCCGAGCCGCAGAAGGAAAAAGAACCTCCGCTTCCTGAAATCAAAGAAATTTCCCTTGATTTTGAATCCTGGATGGAAAAAAAGTATAAATAGAGAAAGGATCGTTTGTGAAATCCACCGCCCTTGAAGTCAACCTTTCAGACACAAAGGTTGATGCTGTTATTGATAAAAAATACGATGTTTTTATCCAGATTGTTTTGTCCTATGTAGGCATTTTAAACCGGATGAAAATATTTTTAGAAGAGCTGTCTCATCCCTATAAGAACTGGGGTTTTATTGTCAGTGAGGCCCGACATCTTTCCATTCACTATTTTTATTTATACAAACCGCATCCAGATGGTGATAAAGCGCTTAGTCTTTTTGTGGATGTTTTTTTAGAGGCGTTTGAATCAGAGACCACTTGGGAAGTAAAAACAACAGCAGCAGATAATTTAATGTTATTTTTGCAGCATCTGCTTAAAGAATCAGATGGGGATCTTGAACGGTTTTTACCGGTGATTGAAAAGGCGTTTAAAAAAATAGAGTCCTATGATGATGAGGCCTTTTATTATTTTGTTCGTTCTTATTATCAGCCGGATAAAATTGCCAAAAGTCTTTTGGACAAACTATCGGACAACAATGATATCTTCAAACCTTTAAATCGGATGCTGGTTAAATTCTATTCGTATTCTTTTGATTATTGGCTGGGTCAAGAAGATGTAATTTCCTGGATTGGTAAGAGCATTGAGATCGATCAGCTCTATCCGAAACGTCATTCTATTTTAAAAGAGGTTTCCCACAAAAAGATCGTGTCGTGGCAAAAGCTATTGGATCGTATTGTTCAAACACTGAATAAAAATCCAAGAAAAGCAACCTTAGAATTGATCAGCCTTGTCAGTTATCAGAACTTTGCCAGCCGGATATGGGAAGTTCCCCAGAAAATAATGAAATGCGGGGGGGATGATTCAAAAGGCTGGCACTTAAAACTGACCTTTTTGTTTTATATTATTCATATTCAAGGATTGTCTTCTATCCATGTTCAGGCCTTGCGTGATATTAATACGACCCTTTCTCATTTGATTGGTGATAAAGATTTTAAAAATGATATTAATATCGTTAATCAAACCTTTGAACTGATTAAAGAACATAAAGGGAAATATCCTGAAACGGTTTTAGATTGTATTCACAAGATTGGAGAGTCAGTTTATAAAACATCCAATATTGAACTGATTAATCATTTTATTGACCGGGCAGTGGATCATGGATTTCAGTTCCCCATGATTGAGGGAACCGGTGAAGACTGGCAAATTAAAAGCAATACAGCCCATGTGAAAAATATTCGCTTGTTTCTAGACCTTATTGGCCAGCACCCTAAAAAATCCAGGCGGCTTCTTTCTGCCCTGATCATATCCCTTTCTATTGGAGGGGTGTTTATAAAGGATACGGATCTGTTCCCCAGGGATATTACCAAGTTTTTAAATTCTGATGTCTCTAAGGTCTTCAATCTGGTCAAGCAGTTGGCAAGATTGTTGCCGGCTTTTTTCAATGAAATCGGTGCAGAAGGCCAGTTAAGAGATATTTCAACCCAGTTGGACGAGTCCTGTCATAGAAAAGATAAGTTGATCCATTTTTTAAGAAAGCAATGCCATGTGGAAAGTTCAAGCCGAATTGTGGACTTTATAAAAGAGGTCATTCTTTTCTGGAAGAGTGGAAATAAAAAAAAGCTTGTGCCTTATTTGCCTCCATCGATTTATCAAGAGATCAAGACCAGTGGTATTTTTATAGATGGTCCTAAAAAGATTCTGGCCCATCTTGAACATCAAAAAATGATACTGCCCACCGATTATTTGATTCACACAGAAGAGGCCATTAATCATTTCATAGATGACGTTAAGGATGTTTCAGATCTGGATCGTTCCCGGGTAAAAATGATATTTGGGTTTTATCGTCTTTTAAATCAGAAGTATCGAATTGATAATCTGGAGATAAAAAAATACCTGGATTCATTTAACAGTGAAAATTTGCCGGATACCAAAAAGCTGGTTGCTGCGCTGGATGAAAATAGTCTGGAAGATAAGATTCGACACCTTTTGTCCTATATGAAAGAGCTTAAAGATATTATTTTGTCGGATAAAATTTATGAGGCAAATGAAGCGATCTATCATAAACGACATTTTGCCGTTGATATTCCATCTATGTATGGCAGTTATAATGAGGCAAAATTTGATGCACTGGGTTTAACGCTTCGGATAGAAAGTATTTTAAATGTTTTGTTTGAAGAACTGGTCAACAGTATTGACCTTCAGGTAATTACTAAATCTACCTTCAAGCGGATTTATGGTATCTTAAACTTGTTTAGAACCGCTTTACAGATCGACGGTATTTCATCCAACCAGTTGGATGTCCAAATGGATTTTTTAAAATTTTCTGTGGATATTCGAACCTGTACATTCACCCAGTACCTGGATATTTTTAAGGGGTTTACACGGGCGGTTGGCGATATTGTTAACGATCATTTTAATAATATTCATTCCAATAATTTATATGAGATAGAATCCCGGCTGGGCAAAGATCAGATTCTTAAGAAATTTTTGCCTAAGGGAAAACCCAAACAAAATTTGAAATTAGATCAGCGGGTGGCTGAGATTTTTTTCATGGATCGAATCGCAACCTCCATTGGCCTTCAGCAGATGGATGTATTTTTAAATCGGATTTTTCATACGCTGTTTCAGCAATCTGAAGAGCTCTCCCAGGTGCATTTGAGCCGGTTGCTAAATTATGATCCTAAATGTTCCGCCATCGAAGTTGATAGTTCCGATCCTATCAGCAACAATATTATTTTTCTGGGGAACAAGGGATTGAACCTGATTAAATTAAAAAGAGCGGGTATCGAAATTCCAGATGGGTTTATTATTACCACAGAAGTATTTAAGTGTCGTGAGATTATTAATAACTATAAACCTGCTAATATCAATTTCAAACGGTATGTCGGTAAGATGGTCTCTGATCTCGAAAAGCGAAGTAACAAATGGTTTGGAGACCCTAAAAGACCATTGCTGCTTTCTGTTAGAAGTGGATCTTCTATTTCCCAGCCCGGAATGTTGGATTCATTTTTAAATGTGGGACTTAATGAGGAAATCGTCGCAAGCATTGCAAAGATTAAAAAATTTTCCTGGTTTGCCTGGGACAGTTATCGTCGTTTTATCCAGGGCTACGGCATGGCCTTTGGGATAAAAAGAAATGATTTTGATCATATTATTTATTCTGAAAAGAAAAAAGAAGGCCTTGAGCTTAAGCGGTATTTTACAGGAGAACAGATGAAGGCGGTTGCCCTGGAATATAAAAAGCTTCTTTTGGATTCAGGCGTAGAATTGATCGAATCTCCCCAGGAGCAACTATTTTTAGCTATCGATCAAGTATTTTCTTCTTGGAACTCTAAAAGAGGGCGGGATTATCGAAGGATTATGGGGATTTCCGATGATTGGGGCACGGCTGTTACCGTCCAGTCCATGGTGTTTGGTAATCTGTCCAGAAAGTCGGGATCTGGTGTGGTGTTCAGCCATAGCCCGAAACTTCCAGGAGATACCGTTAGACTCTGGGGGGATTTTACCATTGGAAATCAGGGAGAGGATGTGGTCTCCGGGCTTGTAAAAACGCTTCCGATTTCCGAAGTTCAAAGGGAGTTGGAAGATCGGGATTCAAAAAGTAGCCTTGAAGAAAGTTTTCCCAATATCTATTCTCAACTCAAAGACGTTGTGCATCAGTTGATTTATGATGAAGGCTGGAATCCCCAGGAAATTGAGTTTACTTTTGAAGGCGAGAATAAAGAAAATTTGTTTATTCTTCAGGCAAGAGAAATGTCCTTGAGGGATCGAAAAAAGATTGTAAATTTTGATGTGGACCCGGAGGTGTTGGAAAAAGCACAATTGGGCCAGGGTATTGGTGTCAGCGGTGGTGCCATGAGTGGTAGGATTGTGTTTACGTTAGAAGAAATTGATGCGTTGAGAAAAAGTGAGCCAGATACTAAATTGATTTTATTAAGGAATGATACGGTTCCGGATGATATTCTTGAGATTGATGCAACAGACGGTATTCTAACCGCCAGAGGCGGCTTAACTTCTCATGCAGCCGTTGTGACCTATAATCTTGGGAAAACCTGTGTGGTGGGTTGCGAAAATCTTGTTTGCAATGAGCATAAAAAAGAGTGTATGCTCAATGGGATAAAGATGGGCACCGGAGACTATATCAGTATTAATGGTCAAAAGGGTTCAGTATACAAAGGTGCCATTAAAATAAATTAATATAAAGACCGAAAAAGATAAGAGGAAAGAAGATGAATACAAAGGTTTCTACACTAGGAATTAACGGGCTTGGAAGAATAGGAAAATTGTCGTTATGGCACCATGCCGGAAGAAAATATTTTGATAATATCGTGATAAATGTTGGACGGGAAGTGGGACAATCTTTTAATGATATTGTTCACTATCTGGAAAGAGATACCTCATACGGTCGTCTGGATTCATTTCTTAACGGGTATCAGGGCCAACCGGTTATTACGGATGTTGATGAAGCTTCCGGAACCTTGAACGTAAATGGTGTTCATGTGAAAATATTGCAAAAACATCGAAATCCCAAAGATATTGAATGGGCCGATCATGATGCCAAAATCGTTGTGGATACCACTGGTCAGTTTTTAGATCCGTCTATTGGGGCGGAGGCTTCTCGGGGTACGCTTCGTGGTCATATTGAAGCTGGTGCCCAAAAAGTGATTGCCTCTGCACCTTTTAAGCTTAAAGAAGGGGTGGAAATGCCAGAAGATGCCGTGACAACAGTCATGGGAATTAATGACTCTGATTATGACCCTTTAAAGCATGATATTATTTCCAATGCTTCTTGTACCACAACCTGTCTATCTCACATGATTAAACCTTTGATAGACTATTTCGGTATAGAAAGAATTTTATCGGCCTCCATGGCAACGGTTCATGCGGCAACAGGTTCTCAAAAAGTGCTGGACAGCCTTCCTAAAACCGGTGCCAAGGATTTGAGAAAAAACCGCTCTATAATGAATAATATTATTTTGACAACAACCGGTGCTGCAAAAGCATTGCAGTTGGTTATTCCGGAAATGTCCACTATTGGTTTTATTGCAGAGTCTGTTAGAATCCCGACAGCCACCGGTTCTTTGATTATTCTGGTTATGAATTTTCAAGAAGAGCTTAATAAAAAACCCATCCGCCGGGATATGATTAACAGTATCTATGAGGATGCTGCAAAGGCAAATACAAATGGCTACCTGATGTATACCAATAAACAGAATGTCTCTTCAGATATTATTGGAACTCCCAGGGCTGCCGCTGTTATAGAAGGCCATGAGACCCATAGCCGGACCGGCGCTATTAATATCAATCTGGAACATGTCCGGGGTCTTGATAAAAATGTATTAGAACAGATCAAAGACCATATGACCAGCATCCAGGTGACACAGACCGTGATTTACGGTTGGTATGATAATGAAATGGCAAGCTATGTGAATATGCTGGGGGATAGAATTGTATCCATTGCAGAAGCAATGCACTAAATATTTTTTGTCGCGAGTTTGTTTTTTTATCCTGGCAGGGTCTTTACTTTTTGCAGCACCTTTTGCCTTTGCAGGAGAAAAGATGTTGCCCTTTTCTATAGGAGAAAAACTTCATTACACAGTAAATTGGGAAATGATCCCGGCAGGAAAAGCCACGTTTTCTGTGCTTGATTTTTCCCAGGTGGATGGCCAAAAAGCCTGGCATTTTTTACTGAATGTCCGATCCAATCGCTATGTTGATTTTTTATTTAAAGTTAGGGATCGACATGAAGGCTTTGCAGATGCTGCTTTTCTCCAGTCTCTTTTGTATAAAAAAACCCAGACAGGAAAAGATAAAAGAGAGGTTGCAGCTGTCTTTGATTGGGAAAAAAGTACGGTTACATATTCAAATTTTAATTCAAAAAGAGAACCTTTGTCTATCCCCAAAGAAACCTTTGATCCTTTGTCGGCTTTTTATAAAATGAGAACCCTGGACTTTGGCAATCAAAAAGAGATCTCTTTTCCTGTGACAGATGGAAAAAAGCAGTTTATTCAAAAAGGAGAGGTCATAAAAAAAGAGACACTGACGCTTTCGTCCGGTACTTGGGAGACGCATCTGGTTATTCCCCAGGTTAATAATTTTTCCGGCGTCTTTGAGAAAAGTGAGAATCCTACTGTAAAATTGTGGGTAACGGCGGACGAAAGAAAAATTCCCGTAAGAATTAAAGTAAAAGTTTTTATTGGCAGCGTCATTTTTGATCTGGCATCTATAAATTAGCAAATGAGTATTAGAAAACATAAATGAAAATAGCGCTGATTGCTCCTCCTTATCCCTTAGAAGAATGCCCATCACCTCCATTGGGGCTGACCTATATTGCAGCCGCCTGTGAAGCTACAGGGGCTCAAGTTGCAATTTTTGACTATATTGTCCGGGGATATTCGCAAACAAAATTAGAAGAAGAGCTTAAGGCCTTTGACCCGGATATTGTGGGGACCAATTCTGTCACCATGAATTTCAAACAGGCTGCAGATATTCTGTGCAGTGTAAAAAAGTTTAATCCCAAAATAATAACACTTATGGGAGGACCGCATGTCTCCTTTGATAGTGAAAACACTCTGAATCTTTACCCCCTGATTGACATCATTGTTAAGGGTGAAGGCGAAGTTACGGTCACTGAACTTTTAAACGTGATTGATGACCGGGAAAAATGGTCTTCGGTTTCAGGTATTGCGTTTAAAGAGAAAGGGCAGATGATAACGACGGACCAGCGTTTGTTGATCCAGGATCTGGATGCATTGCCCCTGCCGGCACGCCATCTTCTGCCAATGGCCAGGTATCAGGCGTTAGGATATCCGGTCAGTATTATTACCAGTCGGGGATGTCCCAACCAGTGTATTTTTTGTCTTGGACGTCGCATGGTGGGTCAAAAGGTTCGATTTCGGTCTATAGAAAAGGTGGTTGACGAGATTGAAGATCTGGTTTTGCGTGGGAGCTATTTTATTAATATAGCCGATGACTTGTTTACGGCAAGCAAACGCCGGGTAAAACAATTTTGCAATGAGATTGTGAAACGAAAAATACCTGTTTTGTGGAGTGCTTTTTCCCGGGTAAATACCGTTGATACTCAAACATTAACGTTGATGAAAAGTGCGGGTTGTCATTCGGTGAGTTTTGGTATTGAATCCGGCAACCCTGAAATGCTTAAAAGAGTAAAGAAGGGAATCACCCTTGACCAGGCAAAAAAAGCGGCCATCTCATGCAAAGAGGCTGGAATAAGAGGACATGCTTCTTTTATGGTCGGGCTTCCCGGAGAGACTTATCAAACCCTGAAGGATTCTTTGAATTTACAAAAAGAACTGGATATTGAAACAGCATATCATTTTATTGCACCTTTTCCCGGAACTACGGTCCGGGAGAATATTGCCGATTATGATCTTGAAATTCTTTCCGACGACTGGGATCAGTATAATGCCAACCAGTCTATTGTTAAAACATCTTCTCTTTCTGCACAACAGATGGATGCATTTGTTCGTGCCTCTGAAGAACGGACTCGTGAAGATTGGGAAAACTTAAAAAAGAAATATGAAAACAAGTTAGTGACCCCTTCAGAAGAGATGCAGGTGGGAGGGTATTATCGAATGGAAATGGTTTTTAAACTTTTAAGTCAGGACTTTATCGAGCACAATAGTGTGTTCAGCGCCAACAGCACGGCAGCGTTGGAGATGTTTTGTGAAAAAATTGCTGTTATGGCAGACCTTGATCAGGAATTTATAGAACTGACAATGAAGGACCTTATCAAAAAAGGATATATCCAGATGGAAAGCGCACCCGGAAAAGCCCCGGAAAAAACAAGTTTTTCCTGGGCACATCACAGTAAACAAAATTCTTAATTACCCCGTTTTATGCTCGGTCTTATGCTCGGGCCTCTGTAGGGTTTACCTCCGGTATTGTCTTTGAGTCAACCCCTATTTTATTTGCAAAAAATAATTTGCTTTCTTCTATAAACGTATAAAGGGTCGGTACCACCACCAGGGTTAAAATTGTGGCGATCAAAAGCCCGAAAATTACAACAATGGCCATGGATTTCCACCATTGGCTGGATTCACTGGCCCAAGAAAATGCCATGACATGAAAATCAAAACTGATGCCTGTCACCATGGGCAGCAATCCTAAAATAGTGGTTATTGCAGTCAGTATAACCGGCCTAAGGCGGGTGGCGCCAGCAGAAATAACGGCCGCTCGGATGGCCATGCCGCTGGCCCTAAGTTTATTGGTATAGTCAATCAGCACAATGGCATTGTTCACAACAACCCCGGCAAGAGAGATAATGCCAACGCCGGTCATGATAATGCCAAAAGGCGAATTGATGACGGTAAGACCCCAGAAAGCACCACCCAAAGAGAGTAATACAGAAGTTAAAATGATTATTGGCTGGACAACTGAGTCAAACAAGGTCACAAGAATCAGAAAAATAAGGAACAGGGCAATTATAAATGCCTTTAACAAAAAATCCTGTGCCTCTTTTTGATCTTCATTTTCCCCGGTAAATTTAATGTGATATCCAGGTGGAAGCATCACTGCATTGAGCAATTTCTCTCCCTTTGTTCTGACCACGCTGCCAGTGGTTTTGGATTCGTTAATATTGGCTTTTATGGTGATTGTCCGTTCATGATTTTTCCGGACAATATTTCCAATGGATCCTTTATATTCTATTTTGGCCAGTGTGCTTAAGGGGACCAGCACTCCTGAGGCAGTGGGAATCATAAGCTGGTGAAGTACATTTGTTTTTTGTCGGTCAGATTCACCCAGCATTACAGTGATATCAAAATCTTCATCTCCTTCATAGTACGTGGAGACATCCAGGCCGTTATAGGCAGTTTTCAGGGCAGAACCAATGGCACTGGTGGTGAGCCCGAAAAGGGCAGTTTTCTGCCGATCAATGGTTACTTGAACACTGGGAATGCCGCCTTGGTAATCATCCCGGACATCTTTAATATGGGGGATTTTTTCAAGGATTTTTTTGATATCTTCTGAAATTTTGCTTAAAATATCAAAATTATCCCCTGTGATTTCAATATTAATGGGTGGGCCTGTGGGTGGGCCTTCTTTTAATTCATCCACAGTAATTTTAACCCCGGCAATATCTTTAACCCGGTTTCGAATTTCTTCTAAATCATCTCGTGTGCTAGATGTCCTGTGTTCAAAATCCAGAAACTGGATGCCAATGTGATTGGGCAGGTTGTTGTCAAAAACAGAACCACCAGCACCTAAAACAATTTTGGTGTAAATATGTTCAATATTGTTGATATTGCTTTGGGCCATAAATTTGGAACCGTTTTTTCTGGTGTGTTCATGTAATTTCATGGCCTGGGAATAACTTGCTTCGGGTTGACCGGAAATTGCGGCTTCTACTTTTTTTACGATCCGGTCAATATAGTTGATATCAGCGCCTTCGGGTGGTTCAATGTTGACATAGGCAGATTTAGGGTCGATGGCAGGAAATAGTTCAACCGGTTTTTCAACACCGATTTTCAACATCCATATCATAATCAGGATAACCAGGACCCCGAAAGATCCGGTGAAAATAGTAAATTTGTGATCCAGGGACCAGGCTAAAAGTTTTGAATAGCTTTTTAAATAAACGCCTTTAATTTCAATGGGTTTTTCACCCTGCTCCTGAATTTGACTGCTAGTCAGTGTTGTTGAGGGCACATCTGATGCTTTTATTCGCATGAAAAAGGCAGACAGGGCCGGATTGATCACAAGGGCAACAAACAGGGAAGATGATAACGTGACAATTAAGGTTATGGGCAGATATTTCATGAATTCTCCCATGATACCCGGCCAGAAAATCATGGGGAAAAAAGCAGCAAGCGTGGTCAAAGTAGATCCCAGAACCGGCCATGCAACTTCTTTTGTGCCGCTCATGGCAGCTTCAACTCTTGGCACTCCCTGCTGCATATATCGATAAATATTTTCTATAATAACAATGGCATTGTCCACCAACATTCCTAGGGCCAAGGTCAAAGAAAAAAGAACCACCATATTTAAGGTGTAGCCCATGGCCTGAAGAACAGTAAAGGATAAAAACATAGAAAAGGGTATGGCAAGACCAACCAACAGGGCATTTCTAATCCCAAGTACAACAAAAAGGACCACCACCACAAGAATAAGCCCGGAAAGAATATTGTTTTCCAGGTCTGCCACCATGTTACGGATCTCTTTTGACTGGTCCATGAGTTTGGTTATGGTGGTGTTTTTTGGAAATGTTTCTTTTGATTGTTCAATGATTTCATCAATTTTGTCTGAAATATGGATGATATTCTCACCCACTCTTTTTTTAACAGAGATATTGACGGAATCTATGCCATTAAGGCGTGAACGCGAGGTCTCTTCTTTTACACTGTCCAGAACCGTTGCAACATCTTTTAAATATATCGGGCGGTTGCTATGGGTGGCAACGACAAGAGATAGGATTTCTTCCGGGGTTTCAAATTCACCGGGTACTTTAAGCTGGTACCGTCCATCCCCGAGCGTAATTGCTCCACCAGAGGTGTTCTGGTTCTCACTTGTAACAGCCCGTTGCAGGGCGGTGATGGGAATTCTGTAATAGGCAAGTTTATCCGGATCGATTTCTATTCGGATTTCTCTTTCCTGACCACCGGCCACCTCGGCCTCGAGAACTCCGGGAACCGCTTCTATATCATCTTTTAAATCATCGGCAATTTCTTTGAGCATTCGGGGGCCGCAGGTTCCGGCAAGAGAATACACAGCAATGGGCATGTCAGAAAAGTTTACCTCAAAGACCATGGGATCGTTTTCCAGGTCCGAGGGCAGGTCATTTTTTGCCTCATCTACTTTATCTTTAACTTTGGTTAAAACCTCATCGATATCTGTGCCAGGTAAAAATTCGATATTAATCTGGGAAAGGCCCTGGGAACTGACCGAGCTGATATTTTTTACCTTGTCTAATCCCTTGAGTTTTTTTTCAATTTTAATCGTGATGCTGGTTTCGATATCAGATGCAGATACTCCCCGGTAATCGGTCTGGACAAAAACAAAGGGAATAGTAATATCCGGAGAACTTTCCCTGGGAAGGGAAACATAGGAATACAGACCGATGATAATAATGATAACGGCCAGAACCAGGACGCTGGTCCGATTTTTTATGGCCATGTTTGAGATAATCATTGGTAAATTTCCTTCATATCCTGGATGGTTTTGGTGACATTAACCCTTTCCCCATCTTCAATAATACGATGGCCCACCACCACAACGTTTTCTCCCGGTAAAAGTCCGTTAGAGACTTGGGTGTTCCAGCCCTCCTGAAAGCCTTTTTGTATGATTCTGAATTCGACAACACCTTCTTTTTCCACAAAAACCCCTGTATCGGTGTTGTGGTTGATTAAAGAGTATATGGGGACGGCAAGCCCTTGCGGATCTTGTTGTTTAATAATGTTAACTCTTGCAAACATATCCGGAAGGAGCATGTGATCCGGGTTCTCTACCATGATTTCAAGGGTGTACAACCGAGCCATTGACTCTGTTGTGTTGTATAGATAATGGTATTGACCAGTATATGATTTCTCGTTTAAAGCATCAATGGTCATATTAAAAGAGGAAAGTTTTCGTACGGCGCCCACATCAGATTCTGGGATTCCCACTTGGATTTTTAATTTGTCAATTTGGAGGATTTGGCAGACCGGATCACCGGAATTTAAAAAAGTACCGTTTTCAATATAGACCCGATCTACGATTCCTTTCATGGGAGAGCGAATGGTGCATCGGTTTAGGTTTAGTTTGGCATTTTCAAGGGCAGCCTTGCTGGTTTTGACTCCGGCAATGGCATCGTCTAATTGTGATCGTGTGACAAAATTGTTTTTGACCAGTGATTTGAACCGTTTTTGTGTAGAGACAGCCGTTTCCCAGGAAGCATAGGCAGAATCATAGGCATTTTGATAATCGCGTTTATCAATGAGAGCAAGAATATCACCTTTATTTACCTGGCGACCCTCGGTCACCTGCTTGTTTATGGTTTTTCCTTTTATTTCAGATACCACTTTTAACGATATCCAGGGCTTTGCGACACCGGGAAGGGTTATTTTTTCCTGGATCATTTTGGGGACAAGCTCTAACGTTACCACATTGGTAAGGGCTTTTTCGCCAGCAACCTGATTGGATTGTTTTTGAGCCAGTGCTGCCTTTTTCTCAGAAATTAACATCCCTGTGAATATGGTAATTGCCAGGATGGTTACAACTACCAATACGAAAGGTAACGATTTTTTTACAATAGAAGTTGATTTAGTATTCATATTTAAGGTCCTTGATTTAAAGAAACATCTGATACTATGTGTATTTAATTTGTTTTTTAAAGGGGGGCTATTATATAAAAATCCATGTTAAGGATAATAATATTTGATTATAAAACCCAATAGTAAACATTGTTTAGGTTTGGATACTATAATCGAGTTTAAAAGTATAGTTTTTAGGCTAAATCCTTGTGAAAGTGATTGAACAGATCTTCTGAAATTTCCAGGATCACATCATTTAGTTCCAGGTTGGAGAACCAGGACTCTGGAATGGCATCAATGCCGTGGATGGCACCAAGGATTCCTCCGGTAATGGCGCTGGCTTCAGAAGTGTTGGATTGTTCTGTTGCCTGTTGGAGCCCTTTTTTAAAATCTTCGCCGAAAGTAAGAGCAAAAAAAAGACCGGCACCCAGAGCATGAAGGGCAGATCTGTTTGGAAAATGTTCCTGCATGGAAAGTGTTTGGGGGCGCATTCTCATGGAAAGATTTTTTGCTTGATAAATAGTTTCAAGAATATCTTCATGGCCTTCATATGTTTTTAGCACAAGGATAGAATTATCCATGGCTGTTTCCAGTGGATTATCACAGCTGCTACAATTGATGATTTCACAGATAAGGCAGCTTAAAAAGCCGGCACTCAGATATCCACAAGGATGCCCATGGGTGATGACAGCACAGTCACATCCAGCTTGAAAAGCAAGTTTGCTATCTTTAAACGCAATTCCCAAAGGGATATTGCGAACGATGGCTCCAGGTCCTGCGCTATGGTTTTGTGGATATTCAAAGGTTCCCATTTTTCCTGAGTCCAAAGCTTTTAGGCTGGTTTCGGAAGGATCTCTAAGTTCAAACAACTCTTTGTGCCCCATGAGGATACCATCCACAATGGAGCAGGAACCATACTGTTTGATCATGTCGCCCAATAAAGACGTTTGTTGAGTATAGAGCCATCTCAGAAGAGAATGGTAAACAGGTTCATTAATCTTTGCCGCTTTTATATATTCAGAGCGGACCTTTGATAAAATCAGGCCTTCTGCTGTAAACATTGCCATCTGGATATCATCGGTAATCTGGCCTGTGCCCATGCTGCCTGCCAGGGCGCTTCCAACAAAAGTGCCTTTTATCTGTTTGATATTTATTTTAGTTGTCATAGGATTTTGTTGTTTATAACCCGCGCATGTATTCCGGTCGTCTGGTTGACGGATCACTAATCCCGTTTTTTACAATCTCTAAAAACTTTTGTTTGTCCCGGGAGAGCTCACCTTTTAAACTCAAATAATTGGACGCATGATTGGTGTTGAATATACAGGATTGAAGATCATCTGCGGTATGTTCAATCAAGGTATACAGTTCCTGAAGAATTTGGGTGCTTGAACATGGCTTAAAGTTATTCATTTCATTTTGTGTCCATATTTCACTTCCCGGTGTCATCTCAAGGGTTAAAGGTGAAATATACCATTTTCTCGGTGTGGGTGGTGCCATCCGATTGATCAGTTTTGCAGATTCAATGGCATGTTGATGACTTCTTTCGGGCTGATCGCCGGTTAGCCCCAGAAGGAAAATTCCAGACCAGATGATATTTGCTTTATGGCATTTTTGGGCAGCAAGGGCAAAATCGTCCTGGGTTGCGCCTTTGTTGCAATCCTTAAGAACTTGGTTGTCCCCACTTTCAATGCCCACATAAACCATTGTAAAACCGGCGTCTGAAAGCTGTTGTAATTCCTCGTCAGATTTTTTGATAATGTCTTTTGCATGGGCATAGGAACTGACTTTTTTCAAATTCGGATGTATTTGATAGCAATATTTGGTTAATTCAATTAGAAGCTCAGATTTAACAACAAAGGCATTGCCATCTTCGAAAAATATTTTTTGAACTTTATTGCCATATCGTTTTTTTGCTTCGAGTATGTCCTTTTTAATGTCTTCAATATCCTTGCGGATAGAGAATTTTTTTGTTCGATACATGGAACAAAATGTACATCGATGGGTACATCCATTGGTAACTCCGATCAATAATGCATCCCATTCTGAAGGCGGTCTGAAGACAGGTTCGACTAAATTTCCAACAACATAATTCATATTTTTTCCCACTTTTTTTTGTTAAAGAAACACGTTTTAATTTGAAATTATATCATGCTTTTAAGTTAAGTACCCATAAAGATAATAATTTATTTGGGAATATCCAGTTTTTTTAAGGCAGGGTCGTCACTTTTTAGAATCGTACAGGATTCTGATTTCGGATCAAAAACAATGACCGCTTTTTTATTTTGAAGCTGAGTCAAAACTTGAGATGTTTTTGATTCCATGGAAACCTCAACCTCACCATAGTCTGTGCCATCTCGGCCGACAAACTCCTCAATAACACCTTGCAGTGCTTCAGGGCTTAATTGGTTATAGGGTATTTTTATAGCAGTCATTAAGATGATTTATCGCATATTTTTTAAGTGTTATCTATAATTTTAATCCACAATATTTGTTATGTTCCGGATGAAAGGTCATTTGACCAGAGGGTGTCAAACACCAAGATGATACCCAAAGCTTTGATAGCACTCTATGGTTTGTGTTATTGCGTTTAGATTTTGTAGATGATATCCAGTTATAGATATAAAGTTACGCAAGTTAGATTCTAAAATAAAAAAAGGAGAGACCATAAATGAGCTATAAATTTATTGAGTTACAGGTTGAAGATCATGTAGCGACGGTTAGTCTTAACCGCACAGAGAGTTTAAATGCGATTAATATTGCTTTTGCTGAAGAAATTACCCGAATGTTTAAAGAGCTGGATACAAATGATGAAGTCTGGGTGGTTATCCTGAAAAGTAATGCACGGATATTTTGTGCAGGGTTGGATCTAAAAGAGATGAACTTGGCTGGGCATTCTGGTGCCAGTTCTCTATTGAAAATCCCTGCCAATGATCATGATCTGTTTGACCTTTGCCATGCGATTGATGACTGCCGCAAACCTGTTATTGGAGCGGTGCATAGCAAGTGTGTTGGTTTTGGATTGGATATAGCGGCATGTTGTGACATGGTCTTCTGTACTGAGGATGCCTCATTTTCACTACGGGAAGCTCGGATTGGAATTGCAGCAGATGTCGGCGCCCTTCAACGGCTTCCGTATCTTATTGGATTAGCAAATACCAAACGCATGGCATATACCGGTCGTTTTTTCTCTGCAGTTGAGGTTGAAAAAATGGGATTGATTCTTGAGATTTGCCCGGACATACCTTCGATGCTGGATCTTGCACAAAAATTGAGTGAAGAAATTAAACAAGCCGCTCCTCTGGCTGTACAGGCGAGTAAGGAACTCTTGAATTATGGGCGCACCGCCTCGATCAGAGAAGGTATTCATTTGTCTGTTCATAAAAACATGGTGTTAATGGGGACTAAAGACTGTAAAGAATCATTCATAGCATTTATGGAAAAGCGTAAACCCAACTTTAAAGGTGAATAACCTATTGATGACATTTGATTAGGACAAATATAAAAAGCCCCATTAAACTCTTCAGTTTAATGGGGCTTTTGGGTTGAAATCTAAATATTCTTATCTGGTAAGCGTTAACTGTTCTTTCATTGTAATGTCATGTTTCATTTCTCGAATTGTTTTTGATTCTTTCTTGGAAGTATCACCTAAATGGTTTAAAACACATACTTTTCTTAGCTTTTCAATGTTATTTTCAATGTCGTGCAATTCTGCTGGGGGAAGCTTGCTGATGCAATTGGCATAATTTCTTTTGTTTTTTAATTTCGCTCTTAAATCCTGGTGCCTTCTAATTGATCTGTCTTTCATTATATGGCTCCTTTATAATAAAAAAATTAAAAAAACCGCTTTTTATATAAGTAAAAAGCAATGGTTTCCATATACAAAAGGATAAACTCTTGTAAAGAGTTTGGCAAGACTAAATTTATTTATAATTTTATTTTCTGGGATGTTCTTTGCGCCATGCTTTTGGGCTTTTGTAAGATTGACCTTGTGACCATATCCCTTTTTTGTCGTTTTTTGCAATACGTTCTTCTTGTAAATAATGTTGAGAATTTAACAGCTTAGGTCGTCTTCCTTTATAGACTTCTGCTAGTCCTGCCTGAATCATTTTTATATTGATGTTTTGATGGCCTACAAAAATTTCTGCCAGTTGTCGATTATAGCCGCCAGTCCCATAACTTTTTAGCGTGATATCTTTGTTTTTTAAAAGTGAAGATAAATATTTTTTGGCCTTTTGGCCAAAGGGTTGGCTTTTTTGTCCTCTATATCCGATCTCCGGAGAGTCTATTCCGACCATGCGAATTTTAAACACCAGGCCAAGTCCTTTGACCTGAACCGTATCACCGTCATAGATTTTTAAAACTTCAAAAGAGTGGTCTTTGTTTGTTTTGGCCGTGATCTTTTTTAATATTTCGCGGCTTTCTTCTAACTCCTGAACATTTTCATTTAAAGGGTGGCTGGTATTGGAATAGTGCTTTGTTCCGTTTTCATCAATCCAGAAATAGATATTTCCATAAAGAAAAAAGCTTATAAAAAGAAAGAAAAATAGGGTTAAAAGTCTTTTTACCATGCCGTATATTTAACATAGTTTTTTAACCAGTACAAAGGCAGACCAGCCTTTTTCATCTTTTTGCCAGAGAAGCACAAAGCCTATATGGGTAAAAAGAGCAATAAGATCTTCTTTTTCCCAGGGTCGTACACCGGATAAAATAGCAATACCATCCTGTTTTAGACTGTTATAAATACTACTCGATATGGATTTGAGAGTGGGCCATCTTAAATTGGCACAAATGATGGAAAACGTATCTTTATCTTCTTTAAAAAGAGCGTTTGTCAGATGAATTTGATTTTCAAGATGGTTTAGTTTGATATTTTTTTTAGCCTCATTAATAGAGACAGGGTCAATTTCATGGGCATTGCATTTTAAAAGTCCGGCAAGGCACATGGCCAAAGCAAGAACTCCGGAGCCTGTGCCGATATCAGCCCCCATGTGTATCTGACCTCGTTTTAAGAGTTGGTTTTCAAAGAGGCAAAAATCAATTCCTTGAAGGCATAGCTGTGTGGTGGGATGTTGACCAGAGCCAAAAGAGATACCCTGTTCTAAAATGATCTGGACACCACTTAAATCTGAAGGGCTCGAAAATCCCGGGGGTTTAAGGGTAAAATGCTGGGAAACCTTAACCGGTCTTAAGAAGCTTTTTTCAATATATGTGGTTCCATAAAGATAATGGTAGCAAAGCTGTTGATCATCAATAAGGGTTTGTAATATTTTTTTTGCAGACCGGGTTGAGATTGTCAGTCGCTCTTTTATCTTTTTTATATAATCCCGTGCACAAAGTTTTGTATCAGATTGAACGAGGATATCTAAAACAGCATCAGAGGGAGTCATGACCTTCTTTTTTTAGAAGTTCGGCATACCAGATGGCAAAGTCAAACATTCCCCGGATTCGTTCCTCATCATTGACGATGCCCAGGGCCATTTCAAGGGCAGCCTGTGCATAGGTATTTGAGTAATCATCATGGTCAATTGTGCTTAAGAACTCCCGAATAAGCGTCTGGGTGGTTCGTTTGGTTTTGTCTTTTCTGATATCTATTGGGTCCTTGGGTTCCTGGAATGGATCCCAGTTTTCATATCCTTTTTTCAGAATTTGTTTTTGGCCCCGTTTGCCCATGGAATCAAAAATGCCTTTTTTCTTCTCTGCAATCTCTTCGCGGGTAAATTTATTATCCATTTTTTCTTACTCCAAGATAGTCTTCATCAAAGTTTGTCATTAATGTCATGGAAACCGGTATCAGGATTTCATGCATTTTTATTTTTTCAGAGTTGATATCCTTGACCAGTTGTGCAGAAAGTAGTTGAAGTTGGGTATAGATTTTATCCATATTCAGTGTGGGGTAGGCATCACCCTGATTGAAATTGGTTCGACCACAGATGTGACTGACACCTTCGGTGGAAGTTGGAATCCCATATATCCGACAGGTGATGGGCCGTTTGTCATACATGGAACACAAATTGTCTTCTCCTAAAAGCGGGCATCTTACTCTTTCCTGGGACATCTTTGCGATAATTTCCAGCTGGTCTTCTCCGTTCTTTGCGTCTTTATAGGCCTTGCGTTTCATTTTTGTTAAAACCCGGTCTGTTTTGTCTGCGACCTCAAGTATGCTGCTTTTCTCTGAGCCACTGAATTTTTTAGCAAATTGATCTTTTAGATACAAAGCTTCTATTAAGGTGAGATCAAAAATTGCGTAGCAGCAGTCGCTGCATTTTTCTCTGCAAAAGACCTCTTTGGGAAATTCATTTTTAACGCGGTCAAACACTGCATCTACGATCTGTACCAGCGCTTCATATTTTACAAAGTGTTCTTTAAGTTCTAATGTCATATCTTTATCCTTTATTTTCCAATGCAAAAGTTACTAAAAATATTATCTAATATATCTAAAGAGGCGGTTTCTCCTGTAATTGTTCCAAGAGAATCAATACTATTTTTAATATCCATTGCCAAAAGTTCTTCTTCCAGGTTGTTGATTAATCCTTCTTTTATAGCCACAAGGCTTTCAACCGTTTGTTCAAGGGCATTTTTATGCCGCAGGTTTGGGATAACCGAAGAGGTTTTCATATCCAGTTGGGATAGAGTAACGTTCACAATTTTTTGTTTTAAGGTTTTGATCCCTTTGTTTAACAGGGCCGATATATTTACTTGTGGGATGTTCTGGTGTTTTTCTGATAATTGGGGCAGGCAAGTCTCATCAAGGTCGATTTTGTTCACTACAAAAATTACTTTTTTGCCCAGGGGAACCACTTTTTCAAATTCCAGGTCAGAAAATGTTGAGCCAGATTCTTTTATAAACAACACAAGGTCTGATTGAGTAATGTGGTCTTTTGCTTTTTCAATGCCGATGATTTCAACCAGATCATCGGTCTGATGAATACCTGCGGTATCGGCAATTACAAAAGGAACGCCATCTATGTTAAGTCCTTCTTCAATCGGATCTCTTGTGGTACCGGGTATGGCGGTTACAATGGATCGATCCTGTTCTAAGAGTCGATTCATCAGGCTTGATTTGCCCACATTGGGAGCACCACAAATGGTGATCCGGATGCCTTCTTTTAAAAAGCAGGCATCATTGTGCTGTTCGATAAATTCTTTGCATTGTTCAAGTACATCATCAATAAGATCGGTTTCAGCCCGGGAAGCTTTAAAGGCGGTCACATCTTCTGGAAAATCAATATTGGCTTCCAGTACAGATAAAAATTGGATCAGTTTTTCCCGTAATGTTTGAATCCGAGTTTTTAAAGTGCCAAGATTCTGGGAAGATGCAAATTTTAAAGCATTGGCTGATTTAGCATTGATGATATCCGCCACCGCCTCGGCCTGGGTTAAATCAATTCTCTGATTCAAAAAGGCCCGCTTGGTAAATTCTCCAGGCTCAGCCAGCCTTGCATCCCGTGATAAAATTTCTTCTAAAATTGCCTTTAATACCATGGTACCGGAATGGGCCTGAATTTCAATAACATCTTCAGCAGTATAGGAGGATGGTGCTTTCATGGGAATGAGGAGGACCTCATCTATTATTTCTTTATTTTTAGGTTCAAAAATAAAGCCATGATAGACCCTGTGGGATATTAGGTCATTAAATCCCACAGGAGATGTTTTTGAGCGAGAAAAAACGTTAGATGCAATATCAAATGCGTTGGAACCGGAGATTCTTATGACACCAATACCGCCACTTCCAAATGGAGTTGCTATTGCGGCAATTGTATCATTCATTATCTTCTTGACGGTCTTTTACCTCTGAAGGTATTTTTTTTTTTGGGGAAGATCACAAGTCTTCTGTAATATCCATCTCCCATACTCTGTGTCCTGACCGTATTGTCATCTTTGAGTGCCAGATGGACAATCCTTCTGTCCTGGGCGCTCATCTGGTTGATGGTGGCTGGGCGGCCGGTCTTTTTTGCCTTGTCAGCCATTTTGTATGCCAGGTGTTTGAGGTTGGCTTTACGGGTTTCCATATAGCCTTCAATATCCACTTTTACCCTGACCCGGGCCTCACTTTTCCTGTTGATAATTTTATCAGTCAAAAATTGCATAGCATCAAGGGTTTGACCTTTTCTGCCAATAAGAATGCCGGCATTTCCACCTTCAATTCTCAGGGTCAGGCGGTCTTCTTCGGTAAGTGCTGTGACCGTTGCATCTTCAGTAATCAGGTCCGCCATTTTTTGTAATGATTGAATACCAAGGTCGATAGATTCCTGGGTTACATCAACGACCACGGGTTTTTCATAGGATGTCGTTTCTTCAGATGTCGTTTCTTCTTTTTTCTCAGGCGCTTTTTTGGGTTTTTCCTCTAATCGTGTTTCTTCTCCAAAGGCTTCATCCACTATGGATTTAATACCCTCAGAGGTTTCAGGTGTTTCTGAAGAATCTGGAAGGAACACTTTTATTTTTGCATCTCTTCGGCCAACTATTCCGAAAATGCCTGAAGCACCCTCTGAAATTACATCATATTTTAATTCTTTCTTGGAAAGTGTTAATGCAGCACAGGCATTTTTAATCGCAACCGTGACATCTTTTCCGCTAAATTCCTGGGTTTGTGTCATATTTTCCTCCTACTTATGCAAATTTCTTTTGAATATAATACTGTTGTCCCATGGAGATAATGTTGTTTATAAACATGTACAGAACTAGGCCGGCCGGGAAATTGATGAAAATAACAGTCATGAAGATTGGCATGAGCATCATCATCTTGGCCTGCATGGGATCTCCTGCAGTTGGTGTCATCTTTTGTTGTAATAAAAAGGATGCGCCCATTAAAAGCGTTAGCATGGGTATACCATAGGGTTCTTGCATCATTGGAATTTTAAATCCTAAATCAAACAGGCGGTCTGGAGCGGATAGGTCTGTCACCCACCCAAAAAATGGCGCGTGCCGCAGTTCAATTGCCTGGTAAAGCATTCTATACAGAGCAAAGAAAATTGGCATTTGAACCAGCATGGGCAGACAGCCTCCAGCAGGGTTTACCTTATAGGTTTTATACAAACCCATAATTTCTTTGTTCATCCGTTGCTTATCATCTTTATGTTTTTCACGCAGCTCTGTCATTAATGGTGCAAGCTTTTTCATTGCATTCATGGATTTGTAGCTCTTGGTTCCAAGCGGCCAGAAAACTAATTTAATGAAAATTGTCAAAAGAATGATAGCGAATCCATAATTCGGGATATAGCCATGGATGATGTTCATACCCATTAATAATGGTTTTGCTATTATATTAAAAAATCCAAAGTTCACTACGTTTTTGAGGCTGTTGTCATATTGGCCCAATATTTTTTGGCTTTTGGGGCCCATGTAGAAGGTAAATGAATGTTGATTTTGTTTATTTGGATCCAGGCGTTCCATCTGTTGAATATAATTGCTGGTAACCCATTCATTTGCATAGGTAAGTTCAACCATGGCATCAATAGCAGCACTGTCTTGCGTGTTTTTAGGCATGACTGCTGTCATGAAATATCGTTCTGAATATCCGGTCCAGCCGATGTTTCCTGTGTAGATGCTTTGCTCTTCGATATCATCAGGATCGATGGCCTCGTATTCTTCGTTAATATAAATAACGGGTCCTTCAAAGGCAAATCGGGATCGGCTTTTGATTTCATCGTTATAAATTCCCGGGGTTGAAATCACAAGAGAATCATTCAATGGTATGGTTGAGCCATTTTGAATGATAACATCACAGTCGATCATGTAGGAATCTGCTTTAAAGGTGAAAATCTTTTTTATCACAATGTTCTGGGATGTTTGAAATTCAAATTCAATGCGCTGTTCACCCGCAGCAAGTGTATAGTGAGTTGTATCAATTTTTGCGGTATAAACGGCATTGTCCAATTCCGGGATGGAATTTTGTTTTAAACTTAATGCCAAGGTGCCCAGGGTCAGTTGTTCCGGGACTAAATTTTTTAAGGGAGAATCTTTTTCATTTGTCTCCTTATAGTTATTTAGTTCAAGGCTTTTAACCGTTGCGCCATGTTCTGAAATAGAAATATTATACAATGGAGTTGAGACAGAGATAATGCGAAAGTCTTTTTTAGGCGCAAGTATGACTTCGGGTTGTGTTTTTGTTTCAACCTTATACTCTGAAATACTTGAGGTGCTTTTTTGTTCCGACACCTGTTCTTTTGACTGAGTTTGTGTTTGCTGGGGAAGTGTACTTGGGTCTTGTGGCTTAACAAAAAAGGTCTGATAGCCCACAAGGACTACAACGGAAATCACGATAGCAAGTATTAATCGTTTTTGATCGTCCATTTTCTCTCCTAAACTTAAAATAATTTGCGGCACTTCACATTAAATTTAAAGAGGAAAACAGTTTTGGTAACAGGGTAAATTATGGGACCGGGTCAAAGCCTCCTGCATGAAATGGATGACAACGCGATACTCTTTTAACAGCAAGAGCAGTCCCTTTAAGGCTACCGTATTTTTTCACTGCTTCAAGGGCATATGCCGAGCAGGTCGGATAATAACGGCAATTTTTTCCTATTAACGGTGATATGAAATATTGATAAAATTTAATAAATATAATTAATAGCGGCTTCATTGATTACACCAAGTCTATTTTCGCAAAAAGTTTATCAAGCTTTTCAATAATCTGCCTGTTGGATAGCGTAGTCAGACCTTTCTTTGCAATGATGTTTATGTCTTTTGGTCCTGACATCGTCTCTTTATTGTGTCTGAAATATTCCCTAATAATTCGTTTTATCCTGTTACGTGCAACTGCGTTCCCTACTTTTTTTGATACTGTAATGCCAATTCGATTGTTTTGAGCTTTTTCCTTAAGTACAAGGGCTAAAAAATAGCCGGTATGCACTTTAATGCCTTGTTTCGAAAGTGTTAAAAACTGAGCTCTTTTCAGGAGCCTTGTTTTTTTTGGCAAACAAAAGTTACTCAATAAACCCCATTTATTAAACTGAAAGCTTTTTTCTTCCCTTTGCTCTTCTTGCATTGATGATACGTCGACCGCCTGTGGTGGCCATTCTTTTAAGAAATCCATGTTTTCTTGTTCTTTTCCGATTGCTCGGCTGAAATGTTCGTTTCATAAATCAACAATCCTTCACTTTATTTATCTATATTTTAAGGTTAATCATACAATCCATAATAAACGTAACAATCTAATGGTTTTTTGGAAAAATGTCAAGAATGAAAATCTGGGCCACCAGGATTTTACTAAGGCAGGTGGCCAGCGCAAACCGTGTTGCTAAATTCAGTCAGGATGTCCTGTTCTGACTGAAAGTGGAAATTTGAAAAATTTAACGCCGTGCCAAGGGTCACCCTGCCGTCCCGCTCCACGAAAATCAAAATATTTACTTGCGTTGCCCCTGCAGGACACAGGTCGCAGGATGGACAATCGGCTGATAATATGTTAGGGTTGAAGCTTAGCAGTGCGACCTCTTAACCTTCGTTGAGGCGGACAAGCCCATAAAAAACTTCAGTGGCAAGAGGATGGTAGCCCTTATCCCATTTTCCTCGGACCTGTTAACAATCCGCTGAACGCAGATAAATTTATGAGCTAAACATTCTATTTTATAAGTCAAAACCAAGGAGGAGACCATGGCGAAATTATTTGTATCATTTATATTGTCCATATTTATCGGTATAAATGTTTTTGCTCAGGAAATAACATTAAACACTGAAATTTCGCCTCCATATCAGATTATGGTCGGAGGTGATATTTCAGGCGTATCAGTGGAAATATTAAAATGTATTTTTAAAAAAATGAATGTGTCTTACAATATTAATATCGTCCCCTGGAAACGTGCGCAAAAAAATGTTCAAAACAATGAAACAAATGGCTTTTTCATTGTAATGTCATTTGCGGAGTTAGATAAATACGCAACTCTCTCTGCACCAATAGCTCTTGAGAAATGGTATTTTTATTTTAAAGACCCAACATTACTTCAAAATAAAAACTTTAAACAAGGCATAAAAATTGGGGTTATTCGAGGGAATAATCAATCAGCCTGGTTAAAGGCGAATGGTTATTTTATTGCGCAGGAAGTAAAAAATTATAAACAACTCATTAAACTTCTGGATTTTGACAGGATTCATGCCTTTTTAGCGGATCAAAAAACTTTTGGAGAAGAAATTTCTAGGTTAAGTTTAAATGACGATCAATTCCTTTCTACATTTATTAAATATACGCCACTGGGAATTTACTTTTCAAATAGTTTTTTAAAGACTCATCCTGAATTTTTAGAAGAGTTCAATAAAAATGTTTACATTTGTGTGCCGGAAGCAGTCAAATTAAATAAACAAGAGGAGCAAAGGCTCCATAATCTTGCCACAAGCAAGATTATGAAATGGATAAATAATCCACTGGTTATTACAATGATTAAAGATCAAAATCAAAAACATCAAGCATTAAGCCAACCTGAGATTATAAACTTAGATAAACAATGGAGAAAAGAAGCGAAATCCGTCAGTAGTCCATTGATCGATAAACTTTTAACAAACTCACTTTCTCAATACCTCAAAAAAATCAAGAAGGAATCCAATGGATTGTATTCCGAAATATTTGTGATGGATAATAAGGGATTAAATGTAGCTCAGAGCGATGAAACTTCGGATTATTGGCAGGGAGATGAAACGAAGTTTAAGAAAACGTTTGAGATAGGCAAAAATACTTTTTTTATCGATGAAATCGAATATGACGAATCATCCAGAGAGTTTCAAGTTCAAATTAATCTTACTATAAGTGACCCCTCATCAGGAGCTCCTATTGGAGCATTAACTGTAGGAATTAATATAGAAAAAGCTTTAACCGATGAATAAATTGATATTTATTTCGTTTAAATAATACAAACCTCATAGCTCCTTTTTAGTGATAGTTGCAGAATTATAATGCTTAAATCAGCGGTTTATCGCCGGGTAGCCGGGGCCCCAAGCCCCCTAAGAACCGGACGTGAGACTTTCACCTCATCCGTCTCAACGCATTGTAAATACCTCCCATGGCATCCTGGGTCGAGCGTACTTTTCTGAACCCATAGGAATGTTGATCCGCAGTGGATTCAGATACTGGATCAAGCCCCAACATTATTAAAAGCGACATCATGTCGCAACGTCAGGATTTTGTTGTTGAGATTCTGCAAATCAATATAAAAACCCGAATATCCATAAAGGGATCTTGGCATTCATACCATGCTCAATATTATCTAAAGCCAAGTATGAATCAGGAATATCTTTGATCTGTTTAAAAGTTTTGCCTTTACCGCCTATCTCAAAAAGATGCTTGTCATCCACTATAAAATCGCCCTTTGGAGGAATTGAAATCATGTGCTCTTCTCGGAGCATACAAGTGAAAAATATTTCCCTTATAGTGCCTGAATTGACTTTTTCTTTGTCACATATTGCAAGCGCCTGGTTTGGATTATTTAAATAAATTTTTTCAGGCTTTTCCAACCCTTTAATACTTTTATTTTTTTTTGACAAACAAGTAATGGCTTTACCATCTTCTAAATAACTTAAGTAGGTTTTCAGTGTTCTTTCATCTCCGACCTCAATTATTTGTTTTAATCGTTTCATGTCTGGTGTAAAAGGAGGAGCCGATCTTGCGATTGTTGAAAGCAGCATTTTTAACTTTTTAATACTGACACCCGCCAATCTGGGATATATAGAAAGTAGATCACTTTCTATTGTGGTGTGCAAACCCTGCTCTAAAGTTCTTAAATAAGTATTTTCATCCGGATGCTCCAGGAAATAAGGGAAATATCCATGTCGAAGATACTCTTGAAATATGGGTAATATTTTTAAATGATCCGAATCTAATTTTTGGGTGATCTCAAGGGAATGCTTTTCATGATCTGTTAGTACAGATACAATATCAAAGACCGGTAACTCAATATGATATTTCAATTCAATGAATTCCCTTAACGAAAGACCTGTCATTTTATAAACGACAGCTCGTCGACTTAAATCATGGCTTCCTTTGTGAAGTTCCAATGCAGAACTGCCGGATACGATAAGTTTGAGATTCGGGAAAGAATCATGAATACTTTTTAGCTCTCTTGACCAGTTCGGATATTTGTGAATTTCATCAAGACATAAAATTTGTCCGCCATAATTAACAAATTCCTCTGCAATTTCATAAAGAGAATGACCGACAACCATAAAATGATCAACCGGAACATACAAGGCTTGCTTGCTTAGAATATCTTTCTGGATAAAAGAATCGATATATTGAATCATTGCAGTAGTCTTTCCAACTCCGCGTTGACCTGCAATAATTGAAAATTGATTTTTCAGAGCATGCTTTTTTAAAAAATATCTTTTGAACGGGCGGTTAAATGAACTTAAGATGGTTCTATGGTGCATAAATAATTTTTCAATCATAATTAAAATCCTATCTTATAGTATTTAAACACTAAATTAAACTATAATTATCAGTATTGCAATACTAATAATCCTATTCATGTATTGGTTTACACTACTACTTGACCTTCCCAATAGGTCTGACATATCCGGTTTGTTTTTGTTAGAATGCTGTTTTTGGGGTCAAAAACATTAACCTAAGAGTTAACGCCGCTAAATCAGCCGCGTGGCTTTTTGTGCATAGGACTCTGTCTCAGTGTTCGAAATGGGCTTTCATCATGTGGATATGGTGCGTTCTGTTTTCCGCTGAATCTCGTTTGATGAACCATGTGTAGAAGGGAGGCGTTTCATCTCCCCACGTTGGTCTCCAGAAATAATCATACCCTTGTTTTTCAAGTATTGGGGGAATCTTGTCTCTTGTTTCATCCAATGATGTGACCTTGACCAACATGCCAATAATTGGCTTTGCCGCAAGGCCGGGGATTGACGGTGAGCTATCCTCAAAATCAGCCAAAATTCAATCTTTTTTCAAATTTTTCAGTAAATTTCCCCCAAGCTGTTTCAACCCTTAAATTATTTTCTTGTCGTATTACCTCCCTCTTGATCCAGGTACTACATATTGTATTGTATCAGGAGGGAGGTAATATTTCATAGTGTGGAGAATTTTTTATGGTTTGGTTAACTAAAAGCAAGTTCTTATCTGTTAAAACAGGTCAGGAGAAGTCCCCCCGGGAGGACCAGGGGGACGAATCGATCTAACGATGTGATTTTCGATTCTTTTTTTTCCATTTCGATTTCTTTTTTCCAATATCAGAATGTGCGGCTTCAAAAATAAACTGCCAAAAAGCTTTCTTTGTAATATAACCGGCTTTTCTGTTCGCCAATGCAGATTCGACTACTTTCCTGACATAACGGCCATGACTGGGGTAGAGTTCTCCCAGCAATGAGTCTTCAAACGGAAGATAGGTGCCATAAAGAACACAAAATGGATTATATGGGCCGATATTGGGGTCGGTGATGGGGAAGTTTACACCAGTATTAAGGGCAATGGGTACATCCACGTCTGGTAGGCGAATTCCACCTATTGCAATACCGAATTCATCACGCATCATCTCTGGAGGATAACTATCGGAAAAAAGAATCTTGGGAGCGGTTGGCGGTGCAATATCATCTTTAATCCAGCGGACAAGATGATCATACTGAATATCGATTACAAATTGTCCCCGGGCCCGGCTGTAAGGCGGGTTAGAACACTCAGGAGGCCATGGTTCTTCGCCAAATTCCCTTATAACAATAGGATCACGGTAGACACTGCTGACATAGCTGGAATGACCGGTGCCGGTTACTTCCCAGCTTTTGAAGTGATCAGAGTCCGCCATCCGTCTAAAAGGACCGCCAAATATCATCGATAAATCCGTCTCGGAAAGGTACTGAAATACTTTTACATTAAGATCGGTACGGAGACCCGCACCTCCAACCAGAAGATAGTAACCATCGAATATTTCATGCAGCGGATGGATGGAATTATGATAGGTGGAAAGCCGACTGGCTGATTGAGATGCCCCCGCAGCAATAATTATTTCAACTTCTAACCCGCCCATAGGGTCAATTCCGATTGGACTTTTAACGGCTTGGGCAGCCTGAGAATAGATATCGTAACATAAAGAATCATCTGTAACAGTCCCACCATCGGTAACATCAAGAGTCCCATACCGGGTCGGACTCCAATCGACTAAACCATTGTCAACAGCATTAATATCGTTTCCATGAACACCCACTCTCTGGGCGGATACGCCGACCCAGGCATAGCCTTTTTGCATAAAATGTTTCCATGATGGTGCCCAGTGGGCATCCAGTTCATAGCCGGCTGAAACATTCTGCCATTCGAGGATGACAACACCATTAAATCGCCTGTTATTTTTAGGACGTCGGACCACAATCCGGGTTCGGTAAGTATGATCAGAGGAGATAATAGTTCCGTCAGTTCCAGATGTCGTATCATATCTGTTCGCAAGACCTTCAATGAAAAATTCTTCTTCCACGTAACCATACGCTGAAAGGTCTTCCATTGGAGTAAAGTAAACATAATCATGGGACGTATCTCCCGGTGCAGCTGTGACAGCCACAGGGCCGGTTACGATTGGGTTGGGAACTGTTTCTGCAAATACAGATGGTACAAAGGCGAATAAAAACAGCCCCACTAAAACAATCGTTGTTAAAAACATGTGTTTTTTCATTCTCTTCTCCTTGAATAATATTGTTGTTTGTGTGAGGTTCTTGAGAATTTAGAATAAGTTGTGATAAACATCCGGCGCATTCCGCTCTGAGAAATACAGTGCCTCTCCACGAAATAAAAACTATCGCCATTTTCCAGCGATGTCAATCCGAATCGGCGTTTAGATAAAAGAACGAAATGTTAATATAAAAATAGGTGGTTACCTTGAAAAAAAGGTTTTCACAAAATAATATTTGAGCTTTTTCGTAGTTTGTTTTTGGTGAATCCCTTCTGAAAATAAGATGTCTTTCAAATTCCTGCCTGAGTTCCGTCATTTTTGCCTCCTGAAACTTAAGGTTAATGTTCAGGAGATCATGGAATAACTAAGGTTAAATATAAAGAGGGATTGTAACAATTTGCTTAAATATTAAAGACTTGAACGACTGATGCTCTTTCTTCCGCGAAGCGGTTTTGTTCAACGCAAACATCTGCGGCTTGTCCGCCAGCATGTTTTTGTTTTTAATCGACCCGTTGCATGTTTTCAACAAACATTATATCCTCTATCTTCAGATTGTGATTCCTAACCAGACGTACACGAAAACTTTATCATTATTATCGGTTTCGCCATGACCCATTCAGCAACATATGATTTTGATGTTTATCAGTCTCGTAATCCTAAGGCAAGTGCATATTACAAATGTGTTGAAACCCATTTTGAAGAGCTTGAACAGGCATGGAATTATATGTATTCATCCTGTCTGGGTTTCTGGCGGACATATGTCATGACCGTGATTTACGAATATCTGGATTGCGGTGATCTCCATACGGGATTTGCCAGCATCGTTGTGCAGACGTATATCGATTTTTTGAATTTGTATTCCCTGATACAGGTACAAATCCAAGGTTGTTGGTGAACTGGAACTGGCAGGGCATTCCATTTCCTAAAATTGATGCCAAATGATTTAATCCTTCTTGATAGAGGCTATTCTGCATACTGGCTGTTTAATCCCATTTAAAATTGAGATTGATCAGAGTTGAGTTGGACAAGGGTGAAGCTGAAATATTGATCAGGTCCTTGCTCGACACCAAGAAACATCCACACGAACAATTTTCTGAGCTTTACCATCTGAAATGGCTGGTGGAAGAAGATTACAAGACCAAGAAGCAGTGGATCGAAATAGAAGATTTTTCTGGAAAATCGGTCTTGTCAGTATATCAGGATGTTTTCGTTCAATGAAAGGAGTGGCTTTTTTTTCGTAGGGTTCGTAGTTATACTTCGACACGCAAAAAGCATGGAATATGCGCAAGTGAGGTACTTTGTCTTTTGTTTGAAGGCAAGTTCCCATGAATTCTTAATGAGTATTTTATAATTGGCAAACAGAGGAAATTTTTAGTATAATCGTAGATCGCGAAAATATATACTAATGTTGCGATTTTTGTTGACAAATTGGATGTATTTCATTTAACCTCTTTTTTAGAAAAAATAATACAAACGCCAATTTAAAGTAAAACTTCGAGCACTAAAAAAAAATAATATACCTAGTAAATTAAGTAAGCAAAAAGATATTGGTTCCGAATTTTCGGAAATAGTATGCTATACATTTAATGAAAAGGAGCTTGACGTGAAAAAGCGATTAGTAATGTGTACTGGATCGACATGGAAATGGGGTGTTGTATCACTGTTGTTGGTTACGTTTGTTCTCGGTGCTGTGTCAGCGTTTGCGCATAATCAGGAATGGAGTTATCCTGTTAGCGGAGATACTGAATCGGCATTGGCAATAGGAACGGACGGAACGATTTATGTTTGTGATAATGAGGATTTGTATGCCCTGAATGAAGACGGGACATTGAAGTGGCAATTGAACCACAGTACCTGGAACGTTAAAGGGGCCCCGACCATCGGTCCGGATGGGACAATATACCTGGGTTCCAGTAGTGACGATCGGCTTTATGCTATCGATCACTACGGAGATGCAAAATGGTCACGTCCCACGGTGGGGAATACCTATCATACACCCGCCATCGGGTCAGACGGTACGATTTATTTCGGTGCTGGAGATACTGGCAGTAATGGTGCAACGATTTATGCTCTTAATCCGGATAACACCATAAAATGGACATATGTCATTGCCGGCGGTTCTTGGATAAAAGCCTCACCGGCCATCGGCCCCGACGGAACCATTTACGTCGGCGTGGACGTCACCGGAGCCGCAAATCGCCTGTATGCTTTTAATCCCGACGGAACGTTGAAATGGACGTCCCAGGATGATATGTTTGACATCTCCTCGCCGGCCATCGGTGTTGATGGCATCATTTACGTAGGCTCTGCCGGAAACGGGCTTTTCGCAATTAATCCGGCTGACGGCACAACGGACTGGAACCTGACAACCATTGGCAGCCAGTACTATTCATCGCCTGTAATTGGATCGGATGGCACTATTTATATCGGGTCCACGAATAACAGGCTGTATGCCGTTGACCCGAGCGGAACCATAGACTGGAGTTACTTGGCTGGCGATGATATGAACGCTGGTCCTGTTGTAGCTTCGGATGGTACGATTTATATAGGATCCTTTGACGGAAACCTTTACGCCATTAATCCCACCGGCACCCTGGACTGGTCAACCAATATCGGAAAAGCGCTTCTATCCTGTCCGGCCATTGGGTCTGACGGAGATGTTTATGTTGCCAGTTACGACAACAGCGGTGCCAACTATGTCTATTCAATAGACGGACATGCTGGAGGAATTGCAACGAATACGCCTTGGCCTTCCTTTGGCCGGAACTCGCAAAATTACGGAAATATCCGGGAATATATACCGGTATCGGTTTCTCCCGATGACCATGAATTTGTTCAGAACAATGTGACATTTACTTGGAATCTTATTCCGGGCAATCACACATATGTTCTTGAAATGTCGGGTACTCCTGATTTCGCTCAACCGCAAATTGTTGAAACAACATCCAACAGCGCAACTATTAGCAGCAATAATTTCACAACCGGTTATCAGCATTTCTGGAGGGTGGCCATATCCTCTGATTTTACAGCTTTTGCGTATTCTGATGTGGAAAGTTTCGTATACGGCACTCAATTGACTCAGCCGCTTGTTAAGGCGCCGGAATTTGATGTAACCGTTAGTAACCCAGTTGGATTTTCGTGGGAATTTCCCAATGCAAACTATTTTCATGTTTATATTGAAAATGATGGCGGCGTAGCCGTTAACGGTATTTATAATGCCCCGACAGGGCTTTTCGGGACATTTCAGAGTGATGCCTATATTTGGGCGATTCGACCTGTTAATGATGCAAGGACATCTTATGTCGGCGATTGGTCGCGAATTTTTAGATTTGCCGTTCCATAAAAGCACAATTCTTACCATAGATAACACCGCCCGGTAGCAATGAAAAATTCAAACATTGTTGCCGGGCTTTTCAATTTTTTAAGCAATTTTTCTATATTAAGCATGTCACTCATTGTAATGATCCGATCTGTATACATCGATTCCAGAGCAATGCGCAATGTTGTCATTCCGTTATTCTCTGTTTCTATTATTTCCTTTTTTTAACATCGCCGCGGATGAGCGGTACGCGACCGTTTCAACAAGTTAATCAACGGGTCCGTATATCTTGTAAATTTGAATGATATCTAACCAGATGAATAAAAAAATTGAGTCTATAATTCCAGTGTTTGAACCATGCCTATTCTTTTAAATTCAAAAGTTATGACAACTTGCATTATTCTTGAGATTTTATTTCCCCTGGTTTTCTTTTACGGAAAATAGATGTGATCTGGCTACTGATATAATAATTCCCGAAAAGAACCCAATTGGCAGATCAAGTTATTTTTAAATTGCAGGCAGGAATTCAAGAGAAAATCAGAACAGCAGCCCTGCGTCATGGTTTTTTTGATAGCCGCAGGGCTGTCTATTATTCATAATAATCTAAAGCGTATCTATGATTTGGTTCAGTGTGCTGCTCGGGCGCATCTGTTTTTCCGTTTGATCGGGTTCAGGAGAAAAATATCCGTTGATATTCACCGCTTGCCCCTGGGAAGCTAAAAGTTCAGAATTGATGGTATCCTCATTTTCTTCCAGCTGATGCGTAACCGTTGTAAAAATCTTCTGTATGGTTTCATCTTCTGATTGAGAAGCCAGCGCTTTTGCCCAGAACAATGCGATATAGAAGCTGGCACCCCGGTTATCGATCTCTTTTATTTTACGGGATGGGTTTTTGCCCCGTTCCAGATACATGCCGATGGCCTGGTCAAGCGCCTTGGCAAAAAGGATCGCTTTGGGGTTTTTACTCACATCTGCCACAAGTTCCAGTGAAGGAACCAACGCGCAGTATTCTCCCAAAGAGTCCCATCTTAAGTGGCCTTCCTGAAGAAACTGTTGCACATGTTTGGGGGCAGAACCACCCGCACCGGTTTCAAATAAGCCGCCGCCTTTGAGCAGTGGAACAATGGACAGCATCCTGGAACTTGTTCCCAGTTCAAGGATGGGGAACAGATCTGTGAGATAATCCCTGAGAACATTCCCTGTAACAGAAATGGTATCTTTACCGTCTCTAACCCGGTCCAGTGTGAATTTGATGGCATCATCCGGTGTCATGATATGTATTTGGAGATCCTCTGTGTCATGATCCGGCAGATACATTTTTACTTTCTGTAAGATTTGGGCATCATGGCCTCTTTTTGGATCCAGCCAGAATACGGCGGGTGAACCGCTTGCCTTGGCTCTGGCAATGCCCAGCTTTACCCAGTCACGAATGGCGACATCTTTGGTTTGGCACATCCTGAAAATATCCCCTTTCTCAACATTCTGGGACATGATGCAGTTGCCATGGTTGTCTATCAGCTTGATGGAACCATCACCAGGTGCTTCAAATGTTTTGTCATGAGATCCGTACTCTTCTGCTT
>JAWSVH010000295.1:0-2766 GCA_033852015.1 Desulfobacula sp. | reverse complement strand
TGGTCTGTTCGATTGGGAGCCATGGTGGTGGTTGAAGACCTTTGCGAAAAAAATCCCACACTTGCTGCATCCATGTGCCCTTTCTTGATCAAACAATTTAATGGACAAGATATCACCGTTCAAGGAGATATTCTTTATGCACTTGGAGAATCAGGCACCAATGAAACTGCCCGATGGATCAAAGAACAACTTTCTTCATTGACCCACCAGGAGCTTATTGATGCTGCCCAAGATGCTTTAAATACCTTGGAAGCATGAGAAACATAAAAGCTATAAACTATTTTAGTTCACTCCAGGCATAATGATCCTTGAATCACTACTTTTTTTCTGCTGCGCCTGCTGTTCCTGCATTTTTTTAAAGCTTTCCACAACTTTTTGGGTTTCTTCCTCCATGGCCTTGGGGAAAATATCCATCGCCTGTTCCAGACTTTCCGCTTCAAGTCTTGCCTGGATAGGAATAGGACCCTGGGGGGTTCCCAACTGCGTACTGCCAATAAAAATAGTTTCTCGGGTATTATCGTCTGAACCGTCAATATTCACGGGAAAAAGCCGACGAATACTTGCAATCTTAAGATCTGTAACCGTTTCTTCTCTGTATAAATTTTTTTTGTCGACAATAAAATCGATACTTCCAGGTGCTCCACCGTTACCACTCATGGTGTATCTCCTATTTAAATATTAAAATAAAAAAACCCGAAAAAAAATTTCAGGATTCTATGTAGTCATACTATTTTACATAATTCGACGCAAGAAAAGAGTTTTATCCAAATTTTGATCAAACCCTACTAAGTTATCATCTTAACTCTTTGATCTATTATATATACATTTGGCTTGTGCATTGACATTTAAAGGATAAATCGCATATTTTTGTGTATACTGCACACAAATTAAAAGGAGATTCTTACATGACGGTTTCCAATTACAATGATGTTCTACCAGTAATAATGAATAATGATATCGTTAAAAATGTGGCCGGCAGAATAATGATCGGAAAAGAAGACGGAGCCAATAACTTTTGCATGCGGGTCTTTGAAATGGGCAAAAATGGCTATACTCCAAGACATACCCACAACTGGGAACACGAAGTTTTCGTCCATACCGGTGAAGGCAAAGTGTTTATTGAAAACAAATGGCACCCAGTTTCCACAGGATCTGCTATCTTCATCCCTGCAAATATTGAACATCAGTTTAAAAATACCTCGGATGAACTCTTTACCTTTGTCTGTTTAATTCCTTCGGGGGCACCTGAACTATGATGGAACCCAGATCCTGTGTGGGCAAGGATGGCCGCTTTATTGTCGGAATTCATACCCCCAGCTTTGAGGTTAAAAACCTGAGGGAACATAATTATCTTACCCCCCTTGGTCAACTTGAAGATGGCACTGTTATCGATAATACGTGCAATTTTCCTGAAAATGATCTGAAGGAACCCGGGGCCGATATCATCTATGAAATTGCCAATGCCTTTACGTTTAGAGGCACAAGCTATATCAATTCTGCGTGGGCCAATGCAAAAGCTGCCCAACCTGAAACCATAAAGATTTCACCCCCTGCCCCTTGTTCCCTGCTTAAAAATTTTGAACAAAAAAAAGGAAGTTTTAGTGAGATAGAAAATAAAAAAGAACTTCTGGATATTTTACCTCATCCTTTACTTATTGCCTTGGCCCAAGCCTCCACAGACCCGGAAGAATTGATTCTTTTGGCCCAAAAATCATGTTATATCCTGTTTGATGACACCGGCCTCTCTCCTTGGGGAATCGGATACAAGAAAAACAAACACAACCAGATTATCCCGGATATATTTGATCACGAACTTTTTGAAGTATTGGTGAATAACCCCAGCCTTCCTGATAATTACAAAAACGTCCTGGTGTTAAAACCCGGAGTGCAAGGCAATAATGAAATCACAGGAGAATATCTCTCTGATGATAAAAACACCCACGTATTTGAATACTTAAGACGCAATTCATATATTCCCTGGGGACATTTTGCATCCAATATGGCCAATGATACTATCCGGTACCGGGCCAAAGATCTTTGCTCTGAAGACATGACAGGAATTCGCCATTTATACTACCAGAGAGCCTTTATCCGCTTGGCAGCCGAATTGAACATCTCCCTGCCAGACAGCCAAAAATGTTTAAGCCAGAACCAACTTGAAGGTTTAAGACAAAAAATTATTGCCCAACTTAAGCAACCCGATACCCCAACGCTTAATTTTAATAATACCCTATGGGGATGGAATTTCGGATTTGGTTATGCCCAGTCCGGCCACAGACTTCATGCCTCTCACCAGATGATCCACCAGCAAAATGCCATGATACCACAACAAGTAAAAACCCAATGCGGCAACACCATGCCCTCCTTTGCCTGTGGAGATATGGTCCAGGATTTTATCACCCAATACCGGGAAAGCACTGGCATCGGTTTTTTTAAGAACTATTTATCCGCCATCAAAAACAATACCCGGACAGATGGACAAAAAAAAGGCCCAAACGCTTTAATCATTTCAGAAGATGAACATACTATTCTTTTTGTCCCCAAGGCCCAAGTATCTGAATGGGAACTACAACTAATGCCCAAAACCCCATGTGGGAATATAATTGAAGCCGATACTCACCTGCGAAGCTCACTTGACCAAGGCATTCTTACAGCAGTAAAAACCCTTGAAAATCTCGGAGCACAGATGGTAACCGGCATTGAATTTTCAAAACCCTTTAATTCGAACTGTTCTGACCAACACCTACTGTATTCATTTATTCCACG
>JAWSVH010000102.1:0-18108 GCA_033852015.1 Desulfobacula sp. | reverse complement strand
CTTTTGATTTTTGAATCAGCATTATGGCATGAAGCACATAAAACATTTGGATTGCCTTCTTCCAGGTCGCCTTCATCCAAAACGTTCTCTCCATTTTCCATAATGTGGTGGCAATCCAGACATTCGAGGCTTTCAATATGAAGCTCGTGCGGAAAGGCCACTGGGCCGCGAGTTTTTTCTCCACCGAAGTCGATATCTTCAGGATACGCATATAATCCTGATACATATACCATACAGGCAAGAATCAAAAACAACGGCAACACAATTAAACTCACTTTTTTAGTAGACTTCATTGTTTAATAATTACCATTCAAACTTGTTATCACGTAACAAATCGGCGTGTTGCCGATTCAACAAAAAATTTGCTAAAAATATAAAGCATTTTTAACAAATCATCCAAAAAAAACACTATTTTAAGTCGAATTATATAAACGGAAATACCATCAAATGTCAAGTTATACCAATATTAAATATTAAGAATTTTAGTAAATTAAATGAATTTAACCTCGATATTTGGGCCAAAAAACAAAAAAGAGATTTTTTTAAACTCCGTACCGATCCAGAGGATGGTCTTTGGGTTAAAAAAAGTAAATAAATATTGAGTTTAGTTTATATAGTTGATATTGTATAAACATATTTATCAAATGTTTACCCCATGAACTCCATTTTACGATGCGCTCAGATTAGAGATTTTCGCCTGTTTCCCTGCTATTTTTTTTCTGAAAAAAATTGCAGAGCTCTCATAATTTCAAACAGTTTTTTAACTGTGTTAACATATTTGTATAACAAGATAATCTAAACAGGAGAATTGAATCATGAACAAATTAACCACCATCTTGTGTATTATAATATTTTTGGCAAGCAGTGTAGTCGGAATCTATGCTGGAGAAAAAGCGCCTGCAAAAGTTGTGGATCTGGCCAATTCTGTTCTGGCGGGTCTGGGAACAAATCCTGTAATAATTGAGGCGGTTAAAGCTCAAAATGCGAAAAAAATGACCCTGGAAGATATCAAAAAAATGGATGTTAAGTGGAAAGCCCATGCTGGCATCGCAGATTATATGAAAGCCATGATGGATTCTGAGTGTTCAAAATCGTTATATGAAATTCAAAAATCTAAATCCTATTATGCCGAGATTTTTGTCATGGATAACCAGGGTGCAAATGTGGCTATGACAGATAAAACCTCAGATTACTGGCAGGGCGATGAAGCAAAATTTCAAAAATCATTTGCCGGTGGCAAGGGTGCAGTTTTCGTAGATGAGGTCGAATATGATGATAGTTCGCAGGCCTATCTTGTTCAGATATCTGTTCCGGTAAAAGATGGAGATATGGTTATTGGCGCCATTACTTTTGGTATTGATATAGATAATATCCAATAGATAGATCAGGGCTGAGCAAAAGGAGTCGACAATGAAATGGTTCAAACATCTTAAGATTGGCACTAAGCTGCTATCAGGCTTTTTTGTAATGATTCTGTTTATGGGAATCATCGGTTTTACAGGCTATAATAGTGCACGCCATATTGGGGATGATCTGGATAATATCTTTGAAGTCCGATTACCGGGAATTCTAAATTTGGTGGAGGCAGATCGAGATCTTCAACAACTTCTCGTGGCAGAACGATCTATGATCTTTGCAAATGCCAAATCAGATGCGTTTAAAAAAATGATTCAAGAATATGAAAAGAATCTGGAACAGTCTGACACCCGTTGGAAAAAATATAAGGCTTTGCCATTAACCGATGCAGAAAAAGCTGTGATATCTAAGTATGATACCGCACGAAAAGAGTGGATGATTATTTCACGAAAAGTGGTGGATGGGCGAATTGCAGATACAAGAACAGGTCGGCGAGAATCACTTGATCTGTCGCTTGGAATAGCCCAGAATAAATTTGAGCAGATGCGTGATTTTCTCGATCAATTGACCGAGATGAATATCGCCATTGCTCAAAAAGATCGTGATGCTGCAAATGCCACATTTAAAACTGCGATTATCATATTACTCAGTACATTGAGCATTGGTATTATTATTGGTCTTTTTTTAGCGGTTGTTATTAGCCGAGGAATTACCGTGCCCTTATTGGGGGCCGTAGATGGGCTTAAAGATATTGCCCAGGGAGAAGGAGACCTGACAACGCGGCTTGAGATTAAAACTTCCGATGAATTGGGTCAGCTTTGTATAAATTTCAATACCTTTATGGAAAAAATGCAAATGATTATTAGAGATATTTCAGATAATACTCAAAAGCTGGATAATTCAACTAGTGAGTTTTTAATCGTTTCTAAAAATATGTCTGGGGGTGCTCAGATTGTATCTGAAAAATCAACAACGGTTGCCGCGGCAGCAGAAGAAATGAGCTCTAATATGACTTCTGTGGCAGCCGCAGCTGAAGAATCTTCAACCAATATTGGTATGGTATCTGCAGCAGCCGAAGAGATGACCGCGACGATTAATGAAATTGCTAAAAATACGGAGAAGACCAGAGAAACAAGTAATCGGGCAGTTTCCCGGGCCCAAAAAGCCTCTGAAAAGATTGATACGTTAAGCACAGCAGCTCAAAAAATTGGCAGGGTGGTTGAAAGTATTAATGATATTTCAGAACAGACCAATCTTTTGGCATTAAATGCGACCATAGAGGCTGCGCGGGCAGGAGAGGCCGGAAAAGGCTTTGCTGTTGTTGCAAGTGAAATTAAAGATCTGGCTCGACAGACGGCAGAAGCGACACTGGAAATAAAAGAAAAAATTTCAGGCATTCAAAATTCCACACATGAAACAGTTTCTGAAATAGAAGAGGTTACGGTTGCCATTAATAATGTTAAAGAGATGATAGATACAGTCTCTGCTGCAGTGGAAGAACAGTCTGCAACTACAAAAGAAATTGCTTCTAATGTAACCCAGGCTGCTCACGGGATTCAGGAAGTGACTGAGAATGTGGCTCAAAGTTCAAGTGTCTCCAATGAAATTGCCAAAGATATTTCAGATCTTAGTCATGAGTCTGTGGGAATGTCAGAGAATAGTTCAAAAGTGGATGTGGGTACTGGCGAATTGACAGAATTGACTCAGTCACTAAAACAGACAGTGGAACAGTTTAAAATTTAGCAACATTATTAACGGCTTTCTTATACTTAATTATTGGCGCCTTTTTTTAAAAAAAAGGCGCCAGTATATTTTTGTCGTATATAATTTGATATAAACATTATAGCGTTGCGCTTAATTTTAAATAGGAGGTATGCAAAATGCTGGATATTATTGATATCGGGTTTGAAGAGGCGATTGCGTATCGTTTTGGGGGAAAAGTTACCAAAGAAGAGATGGATTTAGCGCTTTCTTTGTTCAAAGAAAAAATTGATAAAGGGGAAAAACTGATTGTTTATCAGGAGATTGAGAGTATTGGTGGTGCAGAAATCACAGCCATGCTTGAAAAATTAAAGTTTTTTAATAAAGTTGGATTGTCTCATTTTAAACGCGTGGTTGTGGTGACGCATAAACGCTGGATTCATAAGATAGTCGACCTTGAGGGGAAACTTTTTAAAAATTTACATATGAAGGGATTTGCGCTTGAAGACAAAGAAAAGGCCATCCAGTTTTTAAAACATGGATGACCTTTTGGGAATGTTTCTATATTTGAGTGGCCTCATTAATCGTATATGATTTTGATGCCAGATCAAATTGGGTTAGGAAATTTCCAATGGTTGTAAATGTGGTTGTAACAGGAGCGTCAGGATGATCAGAAAGGGCAACCTCAGAGGTAAATATTGAACCCAGTGCAAGTAAAAAAGGATTTACATTAACCGGCTGGGCCTGGAAATAAGCTTTCTGGTTAATCTTAATCTGTTTGATATCCGATGTCTGATATATGGCTGCAAAAATCACATCCAGGGTATGTTCTGTACAGTTTTGCAGTTCAACAGTAAAAGGATTGGCAATTACCGAATAATTGGGGTTATGTAATTGTTGGTATGTGTCAGAGGTTAATACTTTTAAAATTTTCATTTGAACATCTGGTTTTGGGATGACAATTCCTGCCTCTAAAACCTGAATTCCCGAAAAGAAATCCACCGGGTAATCCTGCAATAAAAAGCTCTGGTCAGGTTTGTCTGATTGTTGGTAAAGATTATGCATGGCATAACCAGATATGCTTCGACCATCTTCTAATTTAATTTTAGAATATACGGCAATCCCAACATGGGTGAAAAACACACCTTTGGGCAGATCTTTTCTGGGCCTGCCAGTCCGGGCGACAATGGCAACTCTGGCCCCGTTTTTTGCTAAATATTTTTCTACTTTTTTTGAAAACTGGATAATCCTTTCTGCCTCAAAAAAAGTTTCATCCCCTGCCTGGCTGCTCCCTGCCGAAGCAGGGAGAGCCATTAATAAAGATATCAAAAGAATAAGTGTACAATAATATATGTTTTTCATGGCGGCACCTTTTTGTTTTTATAAATCCTGACTTTTCATCACGGCTTTTTCCGGGGATGGACCTGCGGTGACGATTTCATCTGAGATTTCCAGAGGCGCACTAAAGTCGCTTGTGGCGGCATCCCAGAGTTCTTCACCAACGTGCGTACTGACAGAGCCGACAGCTCCAATTGCAACTAACGGGACAGCGATGATGGCTGAGGCAATCTGGGCACTTGCAGCAACGGAATGTACTGCACTTTTGCTGGCAGCACCGGATGCCTGGCCGGCGTTTCGACTTGCCTGGCCGGAATGAGTCCCTTGAGCATATGAAACAGGGGCGATAATTACGATGGTTGCGATGATAATAATGAGAGTTAATGTTTTTTTCATAACGTCCTCCTTATGTTTTAAGTTTAATACTGACCGTTCGGTACTAAAATAAACAATGATTCTCAGTCTGTCAAGTCCGAGCCTAAAGTTTTTTTTCTTACTGCCGTTGCTTCAGTTCGATTGTTGACTTTATATGTCCTTTGGCATAAACCAAAACAATGCCAAAGGAAATTGCCCATATGGTGCTGGCACAACGCGTGTGCAAGCAGATATCGCCTGAATCATTGTTTCATGATTCTATACATCGCTTTAATCATCTTTTTTTGTATGGGGCTGTAGCGCCGGATAGCTGTTTTCATTATCTTTTAGGACCTTGTTCTTCTGTGGTGAAAAATGCGGGTCATATATTTCATACATTCAACTCAGATTCACTTATACCAATTCTTGAATTTTTAAAAAAATTCCCCAGAGAAGATCCAGATGCCCTTGCTTTTGCAGCAGGTCTTTGCTGCCATATTGTGACTGACACTTGTTTTCATCCTATGGTAGACTATTTTTCCGGTATGGATGGACTTCATAAAGGTGCTACCATCCGGCACCGGATGTTTGAAACGGCTTTGGATTTGCATTTTAGATTCATAAATAAAATAGACGGATCTGAGAACATGCTTCATTATGTCTTAAAGAATCTTGAAGTATCGAATGACAGATTGGCCTGTTTTTTAAAAAAATCATTTAGTATGGACAATGCTGAATGTCAAAAATATCTGTTTTATGCTTTAAAATCACATCATTTTTTAAACAGGCTTTTTACGAATGATAAGATCCATAGCTTTGCTAAGCTTTTATCACATTTTATGCCGGGTTTTTTTGAAGAATATGAAGTTCTTTTTTATCCCTTTAAAACGCCTGTCAAGTTCAAGTTTTTTGATCAACGCCTGAATTATAAGAACCCTGTTACCGGAACAGACCATAGGCAAAGTATTGAAGATTTGAGCAAAAAAACCGTAGATGCAGTTTTGTTGCTTTTATCCATTATTGATGCATCAATGCGGAGCGGAGAAGATCTTAGCGATGTGATTTTCAATTCAAGTTTGCCAAAGATTGCGCCCTGTCTTCCGCAACAGACTGAAGAATTTAACTATTGGCATGGTCAGACTGAATTAAAACAAATTTTATATCGGGATATTACATTTTAAACTTCATGGGATGCTGCTAAGAAATCATGTAAAGGAGAATGCCTGAAAATGACCTTAAACACAGAGCCTGGAATGGCAGATAAAAAGACTTTATTTGGGTGGGTGATGTTTGATTTTGCAAATTCTGCCTATACGACACTTGTGGTTACATTTATCTATGGGACATATTTTGTTAAAGCGATTGCTGAAGATGAGATTATCGGAACAGCGCTCTGGTCAAGGGGGATAACTATAACTGCCATTAGTGTGGCTTTGTTATCTCCAGTTTTGGGTGCAATTGCTGACAAAACTAATTTAAGAAAACGGTTTTTGCTGATTTCAACTATTGTGACGATTATTGGTTCTGTCTCCCTCTATTTTGTAGAGCCCGGACATGTGGTGATGGCGCTTATTGGATTTGTGATTTCAAATGTCGCTTTTGAGTTAACCAATGTATTTTATAACTCCTTTTTGCCTGATATCGCTTCAAAAGATAAGATTGGTACTGTTTCTGGAATTGGATGGGGTGTTGGTTATATTGGCGGGCTTTTGGCCATGGTGATTGCCATGATCGGTTTTGTTAACCCGGAGACACCATGGTTTGGCATTGCTAAAGAAGCGGGTGAAAATATCCGGGCAACCAATCTTTTGGTCGCAGCATGGTTTGCGGTGTTTTCCATTCCCTTATTTCTTTTTGTTCGCCAGGCTTCAAATAAAGGTCAGACTTCAAACAAACATCAGGTCAGTGTAAAACAGATTACTAAACAGGGATTTTCGGATATTATTGCCACATTCAGGGAACTGAAAAAATACAAGGAGATCGCAACGCTTTTGCTTGCAAGACTTGTATACAATGATGGGTTGGTGACTATTTTTGCTTTTGGTGGAATTTATGCTGCCGGGACGTTTGGATTTACATTTCAGGAGATCATGATTTTTGGTATATGTATCAATGTTTCAGCTGGCATTGGTGCGCTTGCCATGGGGTTTTTTGACGATAAAATTGGGGGTAAAAAGATCATTCAGATTAGTAATGTTGCCTTAGCGCTTGCAACTTTGCTGGCGGTAGTCTCGCCACATAAAGTTGGATTCTGGGTGGCAGCAATTTTGGTTGGTCTTTTTGCGGGACCCAATCAATCCGGCAGCCGATCTCTTCTGGGACGATTTGTTCCCAAAGAAAAAGAGAGTCAGTTTTTTGGTTTTTTTGCTTTTTCAGGGAAATTAACGGCCTTTATGGGGCCTTTGTTGCTGGGGGTGTTGACCAAAGCCTTTGATTCCCAGCGAGTGGGCGTTTCTGTTGTAATTGTTTTTTTTATCGTGGGTGGTTTAATTTTGCATCGTGTAGATGAGCAGGCAGGTATTGAAGCAGCAGATCAGTCCAGGAGATCATAAGTGGTATTTGGGGTTGATTATGTTTTGATTAATTATTGACAGAAAAGAAGGTGAAAGATAGTTTAGTACCAAAAGGTCAATTTATTAAAAACAGGTACAATATGCCCCAAAAAACATATACGCCAAATGCCAAATCAAGAATTTTAGAGACCGCTGTTGGTATTTTTGCTCAACAAGGATTTAATGGTTCAAGTGTAGATCAGATTGCCAAGGCCGCAAAGGTTCCAAAATCTTTAATTTATTATCATTTTAAAAGTAAAGATGCCATTCTGGATGCCTTGATGGAAAATTGTCTGACACAGTATAGTACCATTCTTGAAAATGTTGCAGATCAATCCGAATCATCCAGTGCAGAGGATCTTTTAGAACGTATTCGAACCGTATATTGGCAGTTTTTAGAAGAAAATGAAGATGCGATCCGGGTGATCAGTATGGAATCTTTGAAAAAGAATTCCCCCCGGGCTGGACTGGCTTTTAAATTTACTGAGCTGCTGATAGAGATTGAAAAATCTCATATGATTAAAAATGGTTATCTGGATGAGGAAGATCAGGCTGAACATATGGTCACTGAATTTTTCACCAGTCAGATACCTGTTGTGATTTTTTTCTGTCTGCGCCAGACTTGGTCCCAGGCTTTTAATACACCCCCTGATGAGTTAAGTCATCAGTTTTTCAATGCGTATAATGCAACCTATGGTGAATATCAAAAGAAACGAAAGATGAACTTATCTTCTGGGTAATCTTCCAAACATCAGAGTTTATCCAGAAAGAAGTTGCAGGCTATATTTTATATAATGGGGAATCTATAAGGTTATGGAAAAGACAGAAAAATTAGCGGTTCTTATTGATGCCGATAATGCACAACCTAGTATCGTGGAAAGTCTATTGGTAGAAATAGCAAATTATGGCGTTGCCAGCGTAAAGAGAATTTATGGTGATTGGACGGCTCCTGGTCTTAAAGGCTGGAAAGAGATTTTATTACAGCATTCAATCCAGCCAATACAACAATTTGCATATACAACAGGAAAAAATGCAACAGACAGCGCAATGATTATTGATGCTATGGATTTGCTGTATACCAATAACTTTGATGGATTCTGTATTGTTTCAAGTGATAGTGATTTTACCAAGCTGGCATCAAGAATAAGAGAGTCAGGGCTATTGGTATATGGTTTTGGAGAACAAAAAACCCCTTCTGCTTTCGTTTCAGCATGTGATAAATTTATTTATACAGAGGTTCTCAGGGCCAAGACTGATGAAAACCAAGCAATTGTGAAAAAATCCAGCCATGAGTTAAAGCAAGATACAAAATTGGTCAATCTTTTGCGCAATGCCGTTGAAGCATCCTCCGATGACAGTGGTTGGGCCCACCTTGCACCGGTAGGTGGTAATATAGCCAAACAATCCCCTGGATTTGATCCACGTAATTACGGATATGGAAAGCTGGGGGAATTGGTTTTTGCTACAAAACTTTTTGATTTGGAAGAGCGGCTGACAGGCACTACAAATTCAAAAGCTTTGTATGTTAGAGACAAACGAAACAAATAATTTAATATAAAAAATTAAGATCCAAGTCCCATTTTATAATGGCCTGAAAATTCTATTATTTACATTAAATTTTTCAAGTTTATTGTATCTTCCTAAAAGAAATTCAAAAAGAATCTGGAAAACGTGTAACCTTTTATATGTTAAATGCGTCGATTTCAATGTCAGATTCCTTGGCCTTGCCATATTGCATTTTGGATCGTATTCTGGCATTAATGGTAAGTTTTAAAAATATAAAAGATATGAAAAAAGATAAAAATAAAAAAAATATACTGTTTCGGTTCTTGGACTGGGTGTCTAAGGGATGCAGTGCTGCAACGAGACAAGGTGATATCTGTCGGACCTGAATTCCTAAAAAGGTGCCGGTCCGGCAGAAAAGATATAAAAACTAATTAATAAAGAGTGGTGTATGAGTGCTTCACAAATAAAAGGGATACTGCAAAAAATAAATTTTATTGAAACTGACATGGATTTACACAAACAGATCCTTGTTTCTATTCCGTCTGAAAAGACAGGTGAAATAGAAGAAGTGATAAAAAAGATTGCAGTTCAAAAACAGCAGATTGAAGATCTTCGTATGGAAATTAAAAATACGGATGAAGATGAGTATAACAAGATTATTGCGATTGAACGTGCCACCGAAAAGTTTCGGCAGATTGCAAAAGATAAAAAATTTGTTCAGGTCAAAACTTTAAATGAAACCGGAGAGTGTTTTATTACATTTAATGATGGTACTCAATTGGAATGTCTGGTGGCAGCACAAGAGGAGAATGGTAATTGGACCGTACTTACTTTGGATGGTGAAATAAAAGAATATCCTGGCGGATTTGTGAAATAGGAGAAACATAATGCAAGGGGTGATGAAGAAAACTTTTTTTTCTATTGGCATATTGATGGGGGGATTTTTTATATATACCGCTATCTTGTTTGCAGCTTCTGAAGATACGGTTCATATAGATCAATTTATTTCACCGGAGACCTGTGCCGGGTGTCATGCGCAAATTTATGAACAATGGGATAACTCAATGCATAGCTTGGCTCACAAAGATCCCGTCTATTCAAGGTTGTCACAGTTTTTAAGAAAAGGCCTTACGGATAAAGGTGAAATACTTGAGGCTGAGTCTTGTGTAAAATGCCATACTCCGATTGGGTATATGACAGGATTCCCTAAAAAAACATCAGACGATTTAAGCAAAACGGCCCAGATTGCTACCTTGGGGATTCAATGTGATTATTGCCATTCTGCTCAATCCGTTCGACAGATTCACAATAACGGTCTGGTCGTGAAGCCTGGCCAGGGAGAAGATGATCCCGGAATAAAATATGGTCCATTTGATGATGCAGAACCTGATTTTCATGAGGCTCAATACTCAAAATTGCATACAGAATCAGAAGTATGCGGGACCTGCCATGATGTAAAGCATCTGGCCTTTGGAACCAACCTTGAAACGACATATACTGAATGGAAAAATAGTTCGTATAATTCTAAAGATTCTGAGAAAAAGGTTGTCTGCCAGGGATGTCATATGTATCAAAGACCGGGCGTTCCAGCCACCGGATCAACTAAACGGCCGAAAAACCCAGGAGCAGCCACTGATTATAGTGAGAACATAAGACCCCATATTTTCACCCATTATTTTGTAGGGGCAAATTCATCTGTTCCAGCAGAGTTTGGCGGGAAGGACAAGGCCTTGATGGCGCTGGAGCGGCTGCAAAATGCGGCCACCGTCTCTTTGAATACTTCAAAAATTGGTCAAAAACAATTGGGTATCATTGTTAAAAATACCGGAGCCGGGCATTCTATCCCCACAGGTCTTGGTGATCTTCGTCAAGTATGGCTTGAAATTATTGTGCTGGATAAAGACAATACGGTTTTATTTGAGTCTGGTGTGTTGGATGAGAAACAGATTTTGCCTGGGAATGCTATTCGCTTTCATACTGTGTTTGGGGATGGCAAGGGAAATGAAGTGATTAACGTCTCAAAGGCACGACAGGTACTCAAAGACAATCGGATTAAGGCAAATCAGAGTGCTGTACAGGTTATTGATCTGCCGGGTGTTTTACCAAAAGGCAGTTTGATAACCGTTCGTTTATTGTACCGCGGAGCTCCCCAGAAGATTTTAAATCTGCTGCCGGGAAAACCGGTTAAACCGCTTCCGGTGTTGGAAATGACAAAGGTTCAAACCCGCATTTAAAACGGCCAGAATTGATTGTCATTCCACACGTCTTCAATGAGTGAGGCTTCAATTGCCATCAATTTGTTTAAGTGTGTTTTTTCCCAGGCAGAGAGCCAGGTATACATCTTTATTTCTTCTGGATCCGATGCATTTTTTTGCCCTGTCTGCATACATCTGAACTGCTTTTTGTTCAAAATAAATGGCTGCAGTAATGGCTGTTGCTTCAAATCCTGCAGCATTTATCCGGCCTTTTAAGTCTTCACTTAGAATATCCGGAGCACTTTCAACGGAGGCATTATTTTCAAAGCCCCCAGCGATGAATTTGCCGCTGTTCATATAGGATTTAAATTGTTTTCCAAGAATGTCCATATGCTCTTGTTCATCATCAGCCAGATCTTTGAAGAATGATTTCATCTCTTCATTTTGTGTGTGTTCCATGGCTTTGAGATAAAGGCTTTTGCCTTTTTGTTCCATGAGAAAAGCATGCTTTAAAATAGTTAAGGTATTGGATTTGTCCATGATTGTTTCTCCTGTTATTTCTCTTGTGTTGGGGGGCATTGGTGTGAACAATAAAAAAAGCCTATATGAAGTAGGGTTAAATATCAACCCGGTGGTTTAAAAATAGATGCTGTCTAAGGTGAAAAAAGATCGATATCCTAAATGCTTTAGAGTTTGCATTATAGCTATAATTTTTATAGATTGTTGTAAATTATAGAATATAAACATTTAAAACATATATGACGTTTATTGAAATTATTATTATCTCCATTGGCCTTGCCATGGATGCCTCGGCAGTCTCGCTTGCTGCTGCCGCCGCAGGCTTTGCTAAAGACGGGCGTGCAAAATTCCGTTTGGCTTTTCATTTTGGGCTGTTCCAGTTTTTAATGCCGGTTATCGGATGGCTTTTAGGTATCGGGTTTGTTTCTTATTTAAAGGCTGTTGACCACTGGGTTGCTTTTGGACTCCTGGGTATTGTGGGGACAAGGATGATTATTGAAGGTCTGGATAGCTCCGTTGAGAACCAGAAAAAAGATCCCTCAAAAGGGATGACTATGGTGATGCTCAGTGTGGCGACCAGTATTGATGCGTTGGCAATTGGTTTAAGTCTTGCTATGCTGGATGTTAATATCTGGTATCCCAGTGTTATGATTGGTGTAATCACATGTATCATGTCTCTTCTGGCTATCCAGGTTGGTATGCGCTTAGGCGTGATGTTTGGTAAGCGCATGGAAATTTTTGGAGGTGTAGTTTTGATGGGTATTGGTATAAAAATTTTATTTTCTCACCTAATCGTATAAAATCGGGCCTTATGAAATTGGAGCTTATGAAATCTGACCTTATGAAAATATATAATATTATCGGCAAAGAGTTAAATGTAGCAGCAAATCAAGTGGCGAAGGTGGCCGGGTTGTTTGATGCAGGCGCCACGATTCCGTTTATTGCCCGGTATCGAAAAGAAGTGACAGGATCAATGGATGAAGTGAACATCACTTTTATTCGTGATCGGATGGAAGTGCTCTTAGCGCTTGATAAAAGAAAAGAGACCATCCTCAAATCTTTGGAAGAAAGATCACTTTTAACTCCGAATCTGCACAGTGATATCACCGCGGCCGATTCCATGATTCGTCTTGAAGATATTTATGAAAAATATCGTCCCAAAAAAAAGACCCGGGCCCAGGCAGCAAAGGAAAAAGGGCTGGAGCCACTGGCTGTTTTCTTGCTAAAGCAGACATCTGCAGACCCTATGGTCGAAGCAAAAAAATATATCTCTCTAAAACGACAGCTTGAATCGGTAACCGATGTGTTAAATGGCGCAAAAGATATCATTGCTGAAATGGTGAATGAAGATGTCGCTGTTCGAGATGATACACGTAAATTATTTTTACGCGCAGCCCAGATTCAGTCTGGACTTAAAAGAGGGAAAGAAAAAGAAGCGATTAAATTTAAAGATTATTTTGACTGGTCTGAGCCGGCATTTAAAGCCCCGTCACATCGAATCCATGCCATGCTTCGCGGTCAGAATGAATCCATGTTAAATGTGCATGTTTTACCGGACCCAATAAAAGCGTTAGAGCAGATTGAAAAACGTTATATTAAAAATAACGCTCTTTGTGCACAGCAAATTAAAGCGGCAATAGAGGACAGTTATAAACGGTTGTTGTCTAAATCCATTGAAAAAGAGTGCTTGGGTGAGCTTAAAAAAAAGGCAGATGAAATAGCCATCGCTGTTTTTGCTAAAAATTTGTCGGCCTTGCTATTGTCTTCTCCCTTGGGTCAAAAACGGATTTTAGCGATTGATCCTGGCTTTAGAACTGGCTGTAAAGCGGTCTGTCTGGATGCCCAGGGTAAGCTGTTGCATCATGATGTGATCTTTCCTTTTCAGGGCAATGGGGAGAGTGCTGCTAAAAAAATTCAAACCCTGATAAAAAAATATCAGACCCAGGCCGTTGCCATTGGCAATGGAACGGCCGGTAGGGAAACCGAGGCCTTTGTCAAAACACTGAGTCTGGATAAGGCCATCTCTATTGTTATGGTGGACGAAAGCGGAGCATCCATTTATTCTGCATCAAAGATTGCAAGGGAAGAATTTCCAGACCACGATATTACCGTCAGAGGCGCAGTCTCTATTGGCAGACGGATGATGGATCCTCTGGCAGAATTGGTTAATCTGGATCCTAAATCTATTGGTGTGGGTCAGTACCAGCATGATGTAGATCCCAAATTATTGAACAATGCGTTGGATGATGTTGTGATTTCATGTGTGAATCAGGTGGGTGTTGAGGCCAATACTGCCAGCAGACAATTGCTTTGCCGCGTTTCGGGTCTTAATGACACCATTGCCAAAAATATGGTGAATTTTAGAGAAGAAAATGGTCCTTTTAAATTACGAAAGGATTTTTTAAAGGTACCCAGGTTAGGTCCAAAAGCATTTGAACAGGCAGCAGGGTTTTTAAGAATTCATGGGGCCAGTAATCCATTGGATGAAAGTGGTGTTCATCCGGAATCCTATACGATTGTAAAATGCATGGCAAAAGATTTGGGACTTAAAGAAAAAGATCTGGTGAAAAATATTGACCGGATTAACACCATTGATTTGAAAAAATACATGACAGACACCGTTGGTATGCCAACGTTGAAAGATATTTCAAAGGAGCTTGCCAATCCCGGACGCGACCCTCGAAAAGAGTTTGTCTCTTTTTCGTTTGATGATACAATCCATGAAATGAAAGATTTACTTCCGGGCATGAAGGTGCCGGGTATTGTAACCAATGTGACGGCCTTTGGTGCCTTTGTAGATATTGGTGTCCATCAGGATGGTCTTGTGCACATCAGTCAGATGGCAGATCGCTTTGTTAAAGATCCCAATGAAGTTGTAACCGTTCGTGATGCGATTATGGTTACGGTCCTTGAAGTTGATGTTCCAAGAAAGCGAATTTCTCTTTCCATGAAGAATGTATAAATCGGGAAGAAAACATAAATGAGTGGGATGTTTTGTTGTTGCCCTTGAAAAACAGTATCCAGCCATTATTTTTATAAATACGATTTGTCCAAACTTGAAAAAATTAGTTCGAAAAGATCATTAATCTATAGTATTCATCTTTAAAAAAGGAGATATCCCATGGCCACAACTAAACTTGCAGGAAATCCTGTCCAATTGTCAGGAGAATTTCCCCAAAAACAAAGTATAGTAACAAATTTGAGTGTGGTAAAAGCTGATTTATCCCCAATTACTCTGGAAGACTTCAAGGGTAAAAGAAAAATTCTAAATATTTTCCCCAGTATTGATACGGATGTTTGCGCGACGTCTGTACGGACGTTTAATAAACAAGCGTCTGATTTTGATAATACCCAGGTGATCTGCCTTTCTTTTGATTTACCTTTTGCCCAGGGCCGATTTTGTGGTGCAGAAGGGATTGAAAATGTTATCACCGCATCACTTTTTCGAAATCCGGATGTTGCTAAAAATCTTGGTGTTTTAATTGAGAATGGTCCACTTGCCGGATTAACCGCCAGAGCAGTGATTGTTTTGGATGAAAACAACACCGTGCTGTACGCCCAACTGGTGGATGATATTAAAAATGAACCCGATTATGATGCTGCTTTAGCCGCATTATAAGATAAAGATCAGGGTTTGATGTTACCGAAACCGTTAAAATATTTGGAGATGTTCCATGAAAAATATTCTAAAATGGATGGTAATCATAGGCGGCGCATTGTTTATTATAGTGGTTGTCGCCTCTGTTGTTTTTATTAAATCCTTTGATGTTAAAAAGTATAAGCCCCAAATCGAGCAGGCAGTGGCTGAAAACACCGGGCGAAGTTTTACTTTGGGGGACGATATGGATGTATCCATATTCCCCTGGGTGGGTGTGAAACTGTCTGATCTCCATTTGGGAAATCCCGATGGCTTTGGCCAGAGGGATATGTTGTTTGTGAAGCACTTTGAGGTTCGCCTCAAGGTGATCCCACTGTTATCAAAAAAAATTGAAGTAAAAACGTTTGTTCTGGACACTCCCAAGATTTATCTTGAAAAAGCAAAAGCCGGTCAAGCCAATTGGATGGGAATGGGTAAAAAAGAAAAACAGACATCCGGTTCAAGTCAGGGAAAACCATCGTCAGGAAATCAGTCATTGCCTATTGAAGGCCTGAGTGTGGGTAACTTCTCTATTATAAACGGTCAACTGTTGTATGTGGATCAGGTTGCCAATGTGAAAAAGCAGGTATCTGATCTGAATTTAAAATTGTCCAATGTGAGTCTTGAAACCGCCATTGATATTTCGCTGAGTGCTAAATTGGATGGGAAGCCGCTCTCTTTGAAGGGCAGTGCTGGTCCTATTGGAAAAGATCTGGGCAAAGGTGTGATCGCTCTGGATATGGTTTTAAAAGTTTTAAATGAGCTGGATGTGAAATTAAAGGGCAATATTGCTGATCCCATGGGAACTCAATCTATGGATTTGGCATTGGAAGTGGCAACGTTTTCACCTCGAAAATTATTCAAAGCCCTGAATCAGGACTTTCCTATAAAAACAAAGGACCCAGGGGCCTTAACACAGCTTGCTTTGAGTCTGCAGCTTAAGGGTAATAAAGAGAGTATGGTCTTATCTGACGGGGTAATGGAATTGGATGATTCCACGCTTGCTTTTACAGCATCGGTTAAAGAATTTAACCGGCCCAATCTTGCCTTTGATTTTCAGTTGGACAGTATGGACCTTGACCGATACCTGCCTGAACCTCCGGCAAAAGATGGATCTGGTCAAGTTGACTCTTCAGCTTCCCGCAAGCCTCAAAAAGGGGAGAAGAAGAAAACAGACTATACCCCATTGAGGAAACTGATTCTTGATGGAAAAGTTACTGCAAAAAAGTTAAAGGCTCATGGCGCAATCATTGAGAATATTGTACTTAAAATGACGGCAAAAAATGGGCTCATCACCATGAATCCGGTGAACGCTGATCTGTATAGCGGGACGCTTGCATCAACATTGATGTTGAATGTTCAAAAAAGTGTACCTGAAACGACCCTTACAATCGACGCAAAGAACATCGAGGCAGGGCCATTATTGAAAGATGCCATGCAAAAAGAGTTGATTGAAGGCACTTTGAATGTCGATACGAAGATTTCCATGGCAGGGGAAACTCCCCAGATGATTAAAAAGACGTTAAATGGGAAAGGGACGTTTTTATTTTTAGATGGTGCGATTATTGGGATTGATTTGGCCAATGCTGTGAGAAATGTCAAAGTCAATCTGGGGTTGGAAAAAAAGGCAATTGAAAGACCCAGAACGGATTTTGCAGAGCTTAAAATCCCATTTACGGCTAAAGATGGCCTGGTGAATACTAGCGGAGCTAATCTGGCCTCTCCGCTGATTCGGGTGATTGTAAAAGGAGATGCAGATCTGGTTAAAGAACAGCTGGATTTAAAGGTGGACCCCAAATTTGTGGCCACTTTAAAAGGTCAAGGGGATACCAAAAACCGTTCTGGTCTTACGGTGCCCGTGCTTATCACCGGTAGTTTTGCCAAACCCAAAGTACGGCCGGATCTTAAGGGGATGATCAGCTCAGGAGCGGTTCCCGGAACAAAGGATCTGGAAAATGTGATCGGTACAAAAGAAGATCAGGAAAAAGAGCTTGAATCTGCTAAGGAGGATGTGAAAAAACAGATTAAGGGATTATTTCCTGGATTTTCAAAATAATAAAGGATACCTAAATAAATAATGGATGACTTTGAGCAGATAATTAAAACCATTTCAATGACCATGGGTGCGGCCTGGGGCAGTGGAATTAACCTATATGCCACCGTTTTGGTGCTGGGTATTTTGGGAATAACAGAAAATATCGTATTGCCCCAAAGCCTTGAAGTACTGATGAATCCGCTGGTGATTGGGGCTGCGAGCCTGATGTATTTTGTTGAGTTTTTTGTCGACAAGGTGCCTGGCGTTGATACGGGATGGGATACCATACATACGTTTATTAGAATTCCTGCAGGGGTTATGTTGGCTGCAGGAGCTGTGGGAGATATTAATCCGGCAGTGGCGATTGCCGCCGGTATTTTGGGAGGTGGTATTGCCGCCGGTACACATGCCACCAAATCCGGAACTCGTCTTCTGATTAATGCCTCACCGGAGCCGGTGTCCAACTGGACAGCATCAATCCTTGAGGATGTTGCTGTTATCGGGGGCGTCTGGGCAGCATTGATGCATCCTTGGGTGTTTATTGTTCTGTTGATATTATTCATATTTTTGATGATATGGTTTTTGCCAAAATTATGGGGTGCTATAAAAAAGTTTTTTTCATTCATCAAGCGGATATTTACCAGGGAAAAAGAAGACAATACACTTTTAAAATGAATCAATTATTGAAGATGGAGATAAAAATGAAACAAAGAGATCGGCATATGGTTCACGTTTTGATTGTTGTGGTTTTGATAGGGATTTTGCCTAGCTTTGCAGGAGCTGGCTGGCTGGATAAAGGTACCCAGTTCTTTAAATCTTTAGGTGGCTCTGAAAAAGCAAAAGAGCTGACAGTGGATGAGATTGGTGCAGGGCTTAAAGAAGCTTTAAAGGTAGGGTCACAAAATGTGGTAAACC
>JAWSVH010000101.1:0-100408 GCA_033852015.1 Desulfobacula sp. | reverse complement strand
ATGATTTCCGTGGAACGATCGTACATTTCAGGATTTTTGAAGGCAGTGTTAAAAAAGGTGAGAAGATTCAGTTCATGTCTAATAATGCCCAGTATAAAGTAGAAGAAGTGGGATTGTTTCAGATCGTCCGTACGCCCCAGAAGGAGCTTATTGCCGGGCAGGTGGGATATTTCATTGCCGGCATCAAAAATATCTCTGATGTAAAAATTGGTGATACGATTACCATGGCATCCAAACATTGCAACAAGGCCATGGGTGGTTTCAGAGAGCCCACACCGGTGGTATTTTCATCTATGTATCCGGTGTCAGCTGATGATTATGAGGAACTTACTGAAGCGCTTGAAAAACTTAAACTCAATGATGCCGCCTTAGTTTATGAAAAGGACAGTTCTGCAGCACTCGGGTTTGGTTACCGGTGTGGTTTTTTAGGCCTGTTGCATCTTGAAGTTGTCCAGGAACGTCTGGAACGAGAATATAATGTTTCGCTTATTTTGACTTCGCCGTCAGTTATGTATGAAATTACATATACGGATGGTACAGTGAAAATTGTGGATAATCCTGTTCAGTATCCAGATCCTGCAGAGATTACAATGGTACGCGAGCCGTTTATCAATGCCTCTATTATTGTGCCGGACAAATACATGGGAAATGTCATGCAGGTCTGTCATGAATTTCGCGGGATAAGTAAAAATTATCAATATCTGACCCAGAGCCGGATGGAAATGAAATTTGAATTGCCACTGGGTGAGGTCGTATATGAATTTTATGATCGTCTTAAAAGTGTCACTCAAGGGTATGGATCTTTTGATTATGAAATTGCCGGATATCAGGAAACCAATCTAGCAAAACTTGATTTTTTAATTAATGCAGAGCGTGTGGATGCCTTATCCCAGTTAATTCATAGAGATAAAGCCGAAGCCCGGGGCCGGGTTGCCTGTAAAAAATTAAGAGAAGAAATTCCCCGGCAGCAATTTAAAATACCTATCCAGGCTGCCATTGGTGGCAAAATTATTGCCCGGGAGACCATTTCTGCATTTAGGAAAGATGTAACCGCTAAATGTTATGGTGGTGATATTTCAAGGAAACGAAAATTGCTGGAAAAACAAAAAAAGGGTAAAAAGCGTATGAAAATGGTTGGATCGGTTGAGATTCCCCAGTCAGCATTTTTATCTGTACTCAAAACTGATTAGTCATAATTTAAAGTTACCATATATTCTGGTGGCCTTTTAATTTTTGTTGCATGGATCAGATTTATTATAGATATAAAAAGAAGTTTACAAAATAAAACAATGACGATAAACCTTGTAAGTAGTTTTTGATAGTTCAATAAAATTCTGATGACAATAGATGTTCCAATATATATTGGAATTACATGTTTGATAAAATACTCATCAATTGATTATTAATCATTTAGCAAGGAGAAGAAGATGAAAAAATTCAAAGCTTTATTGTTATTTGTAATTGGAGCTACAGCACTTGCACTGGTCTTTGGTTGTGGAGAAAAAAAAGAAGATGAAAATGCAGCTGTAAAGAGTGCCAAACAATCCTTTGTAACCATCGGAACTGGTGGTATTACAGGTGTTTATTATCCAACTGGTGGCGCAATTGCCAAAATAGTGAATAAAAAAAGAGATGCATATGGCATTCGTTGTACTGTGGAATCAACCGGTGGATCTGTTTTCAATATCAATGCCATTTTAGCTGGAGATCTTGAATTTGGTGTGGCCCAGTCAGATCGTCAATTTCAGGCGACAAAAGGTCTTGCAGACTGGAAAGATAAAGGCCCCCAAACTGATTTGCGTTCAGTGTTTTCCATCCATGCAGAAACAATAGATCTGATTGCTGCAGTTGACGCCAATATTAATTCGCTTGCTGATCTTAAAGGTAAAAGAGTAAACATTGGTAATATCGGATCCGGTCAACGTCAAAATGCCATTGATGCTCTTGAAGCCAATGGAATTAACTGGGAAACAGATTTCCATGCAGAAAGTTTAAAAGCTGCCGAAGCCCCTGGCCTAATTCAGGACGGTAGAATTGATGCCGCTTTTTATACTGTTGGTCATCCTTCTGGATATTATAAAGAAGCCACGTCAGGAACACGTAAGGTAAAATTTGTACCCATCGTAGGTGTTGACAGCTTGCTCGAGAAATACCCCTATTATGCGAAATCAGCTACATTGATGAAAAATTATCCGGGTGCTGGAAATGAAGAAGACGCAGTTCCAACATTTGGAGTGAAAGCGACATTTGTTACATCCGCAAAAGTATCTGATGATGTAGTTTATGCCGTTACCAAAGAAGTTTTTGAAAATTTCGAAGATTTTGTAAATTTGCACCCTGCCTATGCCGGTCTTACTAAAGAAGCTATGCTGACTGGTCTTTCCGCACCGATTCACCCTGGTGCAATGAAGTACTATAAAGAAGCGGGTCTGAAATAGCGCTCTTTTTTAGAAACGATTTTTAACATATTGGCAGTGGGAAAGATATTTCTTTCCCACTGCTGTTTCAAATTGGGTGGATATTATGAGCGATACCAAAAATGGGCAAATTGATGATGGGTTGGAACTTGCCAGAAAAATGGCGCAAGAGGAAGAAGGTATAGGAAGAAAACCCAAAGGGCTTGAACAGTGGGTTATTCCCACAATCGCAGTCGTCTGGAGTTTGTTTCAGTTATCTATTGCAAGTTGGCTGATACTTGATTCGACGTATATCCGGTCCATTCATCTTGGGTTTGCACTGTTAATTGTTTTTCTAAATTATCCGGTTCTCAAGAAAAAAAGATTTGGATTAAAGTTCTTATCTGCCACAGATAAGATTTCTATCTTTGACTATGTTTTTGCTATTGTTGCAAGTTTGTCAGCCCTTTATTTATTACTTGATTATGCAGGAATAGCCACACGGTATGGAGCACCGATTCAACGGGATATTGTTGTTGGTATTTTATTGACGGTATTGCTGTTAGAAGCTGCCAGAAGAGTTATTGGACCGGCACTGCCTATTATTGCGATCTGTTTTTGTGCATATGCCTTTTTAGGTCCTCATATGCCGGATCTTATCGCCTTTAAAGGGACATCTTTAAATCGTTTTGTCGGCCAGATGACCATGTCCACAGAAGGGATTTATGGTATTCCACTGGATGTTTCTGCCACCATTGTTTTTTTGTTTGTTTTGTTTGGTGCCATGCTGGATAAGGCAGGGGCAGGGCACTATTTTATCCAATTGGCATTGAGTTTGTTGGGTGGATTTAAAGGTGGTCCGGCGAAAGCTGCGGTACTTGGTAGTGGACTTACCGGGATGGTGTCAGGCTCCAGTATCGCAAATATTGTTACCACAGGAACATTTACCATACCCATGATGAAAAAGGTGGGGTATCCGGCGACTAAAGCGGCTGCTGTGGAAGTGGCTGCAAGTACAGATGGGCAATTGGCTCCTCCCATTATGGGGGCAGCGGCTTTTATTATTGCAGAATATGTCAACGTTCCTTATGTTGCGGTGATTAAGGCCGCAGCAATCCCGGCATTTGCTTCCTATGCGGCTCTATTTTATATCACTCATATAGAAGCTTCTAAACTGGGTTTAAGGGGTATACCAAGAAAAGAGCTGCCTGTTTTTTTTAAAACGCTTGTCGGTGGGCTTCATTTTATGATCCCAATTTTATTGTTGCTTTATGAATTGGTTATTGTGAGACATTCCCCGGAGTTAGCTGCGTTTCATGCGATTTGGTTGATGGCTCTGGTGATGTTATTTCAGGAACCTGTTAAGGCCTTTATTGCTAAAAAACCTATTGTTCCGGCAATAAAAAAAGCCATGACTGATATAATTTCGTCTCTTGCTTCCGGGGCACGAAATATGGTTGCTGTAGCTCTTGCGACTGCCGCTGCAGGTATCATTGTGGGTGTTGTTGCTCTTGGTCTTGGAGGGCTTATCACAGAGATCATTGACGTCATCTCCATGGGAAATGTGTATCTGATGTTGGTTATCACAGCTATCGCTAGTTTGATTATTGGTATGGGGTTGCCAACTACAGCTACTTATATAGTTATGGCATCTTTAACTGCTCCTGCAATTGTCACAATTGCCGCGGGTCAAGAATGGTTTGTACCGTTGATGTCGGCTCATTTGTTCTGTTTTTACTTTGGAATACTTGCAGATGATACACCTCCGGTTGGGCTTGCCGCCTATGCAGCGGCCGCAATTGCAAAGTCGCCACCTATTGCTACCGGTATCCAGGGGTTTATGTATGATATCCGGACAGCAATTTTGCCATTTATGTTTATATTTAATTCGGATTTAATCCTGCATAATATTTCGTCCTGGCCCCAGGGGTTATTGATTTTTTTCATGGCCTGTATCGGTAATTTTGCATTTGCATCTGCGACTCAAGGGTGGTTTGTTGCAAAAACAAAGATATGGGAGCTTCCACTATTTTTGAGTGTCACGATCTGTGCAATGCGGCCGGATGCCATTGCTTCTCTTATTGGGTTACCCCATGATCAGCGATACTATATCTATATAGTGGCACTTGTTCTTTTTGGTATTATTTATTTGATTCAAAGACCCAGAATTCCTAAAGAGGAAACTAAAACGGTCAAAGAAGCATTTGGAGACTTTTAAAATATGAAAAAAATTCTTGTTCCCATTGCATTTACAGATTATAGCCAAGGCCTTTTTAATTGTGCGGCGCAAACAGCCAAGAGTAATGATTCCACACTCATCGTTTTAAGTATCATTAGTTCAAGAGATATCGAGTCAGTGGAAACCATTGTATCTATGGGGTATGATGTTGATGCAGAACACTATGTTGAACAGATCCGAAAAGATAGGAAGCAAAAGCTTAAGCAAATGGTCGAAGCTGCTAATTTTGATAAGGATAAAGTTAAAATATTGTTTAAGATAGGAAAACCTGTGGATGAGATTTTAAAAGCGATTAATAAAGAAATGCCGGATTTGGTTGTGATGGGTACCCGAGGGCGATCAAATCTGAAAACCAGTATCATGGGAGCCGTGGCAGAAAAAGTGTTTAAACGATCCCCTGTTAATGTATTGTCCTACAGGGATGAAGATGCTATCGAAAATTTAAGAAAAAAGATTTTGTAATAATAAGATTATTAAAAGAATGGCCTTAAAAATCTAATCAATATTTTTAAGGCCATTTTATTTTGTATTTATTGAACCCGGTTGAATTTATTCAACTTTAAGCCAGGTCTGAGTTCTGAAAAAGAATAAAATATATCCTCTGAGCATCAGGTTGCCGTCTTCTATCCATATTTTGCAGTCGTAAATTTTCCCATCTTTTGGGTCTAATATAGTACCACTGTCGTATACGTCTCCATTTTTTACAAGGTCCTGAATGATGACCATTCCCTTAGTCTTTTGGTCTTTTCTGGAATCGCCTTCCGGGCATTTATCGCAAATAGGATCTGGGTCTTCGCCAGGTTCTCTGAATAATTCTTTTATTTGTCCAAAATATTTTCCATCTTTTTCATAAATTTCTACGATGGATTTGGGTTTATTGGTTTCATCGTCAATGGTTTTCCATTTACCGACAATGGAAGTGTTTTGAGCAAAAGCTGAAGCAATAAAAAACAGAGAAAAAAGAACTGGTAAAATAAGAAAACTAAGTGATCTTTTCATAGCTCGTCTCCAAAAAAAATTATAAGGGGAATAAAAAACAACGTTATTATTAGTAGTCTGATGTTTATTTTGTGTCAAGAAAAAAACAAAAGGCAGGGTTATTTTTAACCCTGCCATTTATTGAGAATGTGTAAATCAGGTTACATATTTTCAGGTTTAACGGTCGGATTTTCCTTTAAATATTCAAGCCTGTTTAACCCATTAATATAGGCAAGTGCGCTGGCAGTGATAATGTCAGGATCAGACCCTTTGCCCAACGCCACAAGACCATCTTCTTTTAATCTTACGGTAACTTCACCCTGGGCATCTGTCCCTTCTGTCAGGGCTGAAATCGTAAAACGTACCAGTTCTGATTTGGTTCCGGTAAGTTGAGATATAACGTTATAGACCGCATCGATTGGGCCATTTCCCTCCTTGGCGGTTTTTACTGTTCTGCCATTGATACTTAAATGTACACTTGCTGTGGGAAAAACTTTGTTCCCAGAGACAACATGGACATATTCCAGGGCAAAGACTTCAGAACTTCTCAAAACACCTTCATTGATAAGGGCCTCGATGTCTTCATCCTGAATGGTCTTTTTCTTGTCAGCCAGGTTTTTAAATTGTCCAAATACCTTATCAAGCTCTGTTTTTGACAGGTTATATCCCATTTCCTGAATATGAGCATTTAGTGCATGACGACCTGAATGTTTGCCCAATACCAGGTTGTTTTTGCTTAAACCAATGGTTTCCGGTTTCATGATTTCATAGGTCATTGGATTTTTTAAAACCCCGTCCTGATGGATACCGGCTTCATGGGCAAATGCATTGGCTCCAACAATGGCTTTGTTGGGTTGTACCATTATGCCGGTAATCATGCTGACCAAGCGACTGATGGGATAGAGCTGGGTGGTATCAATGGAAGAGGTATATGGGAAAAAATTTGGCCGTGTATGCATGGACATGATGACTTCTTCTAAAGATGTGTTCCCGGCACGTTCGCCAATTCCATTAATCGTTACTTCTACTTGTCTGGCTCCTGCCTTAATAGCAGAAAGTGTGTTGGAGGTGGCAAGTCCTAAGTCATTGTGGCAGTGAACACTCAAGACCGCCTTATCAATGTTGGGAGTGTTTTCCATGACATATTTGATCAGGTCGCTATATTCTTCAGGAATAGCGTATCCCACTGTGTCTGGTAGGTTAACGGTTTTGGCGCCGGCATCAATGACGGCTTCAAAAACTTTACACAAAAAATCTGGATCAGAGCGTGAGCCGTCTTCGGCCGAAAATTCGACATTATCTGTATAAGAAGTTGCTAATTTTACAGCCTTTACAGCCTGCTCAAGTACTTGGTCGGCTTCCATTTGCAATTTGTACTTCATGTGCAGCTCTGAGGTCGCAATAAACGTGTGTATTCTGGGGTGAGCTGCATCTTTGACTGCTTCCCAACCTCTGTTGATATCGTCCTCATTGGCTCTGCAAAGCGCTGCCACCTGAGTGGTTTTAAGTACTTCAGAAATAGCTTTAACCGCTTCAAAATCACCCACAGAAGCTGCTGGAAAACCTGCCTCAATGACATTCACACCTAATTTTTCAAGTTGGGTGGCAATCCTGAGCTTTTCAGCCTGGTTCATACTGGCTCCGGGTGATTGTTCTCCATCCCTTAATGTGGTGTCAAAAATAATAATTTGATTGTCTTGCGTCATTTTATTTGGCCCTCGTTTTATTATCGATTGAGAGTTTATATTGAAAACTGTCAGCCAACGCCTGCCAGCTTGCTTCTATAATATCTTCTGAAACACCGATGGTTGAAAAAATATTGTTTTCATCTCTGGATTCAATTAAAACCCGAACTTTTGCATCTGTACCGTCGACTCCATCAATGACACGGACTTTGAAATCAACCAGGTGCATATCATTGACTTCGGGGTATATGCTGGACAATGCTTTTCTCAATGCATTATCCAGAGCACTGACCGGCCCATCGCCTTCAGCCGAGGTGATTTCTGTGGTGTCACCCACTCTTATCTTGATCATGGCGTGGGAATAGCAAGGACGCTCTTTGTCTTTTTCAACGGAAACTCTGAACGATTCAAGTTCAAATAATGGAACAAACTGGCCTGTGAGCTTTTCCATGATCAGCTTTAAAGAACCTTCGGCAGCATCAAACTCATATCCGTAATTTTCCAGTTCCTTGATGCTGGAAACAATATGATTGCCACTTGTATTGTCTTGGCCCAGATCCACACCCAACTCTTTTGCTTTATATTCAATATTGCTTTTACCGGATTGTTCAGAAACAATTACCCGGCGTTTATTGCCTACAAGTTCTGGGGCAATGTGTTCATAGGCTTTTGGATTTTTCATAATGGCGCTGACATGCACACCACCCTTATGGGCAAAGGCACTTTTGCCAACAAAAGGTCTTGAATTAACCGGTGGTACATTTGCTGTCTCGGAAATAAATCGGGACAAATTGATTAATTTTTCAAGATTTTCATTGCTGATACACTCTTTATCCATTTTTAAAGCCAGGATTGGAATAATGGCAGTTAAATCGGCATTGCCGCATCTTTCTCCATATCCGTTAATGGTTCCCTGGACCATGGTGGCTCCTGCCCGGATTGCAGTAATTGAGTTGGCTACAGCCATGGCACAGTCATTATGGCTGTGAATACCAAAAGTAAGATCAGGATTGTTTTTAAAATGTTTGATCACATCTTGTGTAATACTTTCAATTTCAAAGGGCATACAGCCCCCATTGGTGTCACAAAGAACCAAGGTGTTTGTGCCACCCTTGACCGCAGCGTCCAGCGTGTCCAGCGCAAAAATAGGGTTAGATTTATACCCATCAAAAAAATGTTCTGCATCGTAGAAGACCTCTTGGCCATGATCAAGAATATAAGCAATGCTTTCTGTGATCATGGTCAGGTTTTCTTTTTGAGTATTGCCCATGATGGATTCAACATGAAGATCCCATGATTTTCCAAACAGAGTGACAATCGGAGCATGGCATTTTATTAGTGCCTGGATATTGCTATCTTGTTCACAGGTTTTTCCCGGTCTTCTTGTGGAGCCAAAGGCGGTGATTTTTGCCTGCTTTAACTCAACTTCTTTGATCAGTTCGAAAAAGAGCTGGGCACCGGGATTGGATCCAGGCCATCCACCTTCAATATAGTGGATGCCTGAATCATCTAATCTTTTGGCAATTTTGATCTTGTCTTCCGGGGAAAAAAATATATTTTCTCCCTGCATACCATCCCGTAGAGTGGTGTCATATAAAAGTGCCTTTTGCATTTTTTTACCTATCCATTTTCTTGGTCGTTTGGTCTTTTGATATCTCGTTTTTTGGGTTTGCTTATCCGTTTTCTCGGGCCAGAGCAATCGCACCGGTAGATGCTATTTCAATGATCCCCATGGGTTGCAATAAACTTAAAATAGCCTCTTGTTTTTCTTTAGTACCAGAGACTTCTATGGTGTAGTGAGAAAGGCCTACATCGACAATTTTACATCTAAAAATATCGACAATTCTCAAGATATCGGCTTTTTTTTCAGGCTGTGCATTTACTTTTATCAGGGCAAGTTCTCTTTGAACATACTTTTTATCTGTAAGATCGTTAACCGTGATAACATTAATAAGCTTATTGAGTTGTTTTTTAATCTGTTCAATAATATGGGGTTCACATTTTGTAACCATGGTCAGCCTTGAAACATCAGGATCTGCTGTTTTGGCGACACTTAAACTGTCTATATTGAATCCGCGTCCTGAAAAAAGGCCTGCTATTCTTGAGAGAACTCCGGGCTCATCATCAACGAGGATGGAGAGCAGATAATTATCTATTTTCATAATGAATATCCTTTACTTTTGTTAAATTAAACCAGAAGCATATCAGTGATTGCTCCACCTGCCGGAACCATGGGGTAAACAGATTCTTCACGGTCTACAACGAAATCCATAATAACGGTTCCCGGAGTGTTCAGCCCTTCGGACAGAACAGATTCAACATCTTCAGGTTTGGTACATCTGAGTCCTTTGGCACCATATGCCTCGGCTAATTTTACAAAATCAGGGGCATTTTCCATGTTTGTTGAAGAATAATTCTTTTCATAGAACAGTTCCTGCCATTGCCTTACCATTCCCAAATATTGGTTGTTCAAAATTACAACTTTTACATCAATTTTTGATTCAATTGCTGTCATTAATTCCTGGATGTTCATTTGGATGGAACCATCTCCGGCAACATCTACAACGAGCTTGTCCGGGCATGCGGCTTTTGCACCAATGGCTGCCGGCAGGCCAAATCCCATAACACCCAAACCGCCTGAAGTAATAAAATGGTTGGGTTTGTTAAAATGATAATATTGGGCGGCCCACATTTGGTTTTGTCCGACCTCTGTGGTAATAATCGCATCACCCTTTGTCAGCTCGTATAGTTTTTCAACGACAAATTGAGGCTTGATGACTTTAGCGCCTTGTTCATATTTTAAAGGAGTGGATTCTTTCCACTTATTAATCTGATCAAGCCATGGTGTTGTATTCTGTTTAAATGTTTTAGGATCCTTTTCTTTCATCAGTTCAATGATGCCTTGAAGGGCTGTTCTACAATCGGCTACAATTGGACACTGAACCTCAATGTTTTTATGAATTGATGTAGGATCTATATCAATCTGAACTATTTTAGCATCCGGGGCAAACTTTTTAACATTTCCAGTAACCCTGTCATCAAACCGAACACCGGCAGCTATCATAAGATCACAATTGCTAATGCTCATGTTGGCTCGATAAGTGCCGTGCATGCCGAGCATTCCTAACCATAGCGGGTCAGATCCTGGAAAAGCTCCCAGTCCCATTAAGGATGCAGTAACCGGAATGTTGGCCATCTGGGCAAGTTGAGTCAGCTGTTCAGAGGCCTGGGACAGAATAACACCTCCACCGGCAAAGATAATCGGGCGTTTGGCTTTGGCGATAGACTCAACAACTTTATTTAATTGTTTTTTGTTGGGCTTATAATTGGGTTTATATGATTTTAAAGTGATTTTTTTAGGTTCTTTAAAATCTGTAATTGTCTGTACAATATCTTTCGGAAGATCAACCAGAACGGGTCCGGGTCTTCCTGACCGCGCAAGATGAAATGCTTCTTTAATCGTTTGCGCCATTTTTGAAACATCTTTTACAAGATAATTGTGTTTGGTACAAGGGCGAGTGATACCAACAATATCCACTTCCTGGAAAGCATCATTTCCAATTAAAGCTGTGGGTACTTGGCCGGTAAAAACAACCAGGGGAATGGAATCCAGATAAGCGGATGCAATACCGGTGACAGCGTTCGTTGCTCCCGGACCAGAAGTAACTAAAGCAACCCCAACAGATTTATTTGCACGGGCATACCCATCGGCCGCGTGAACGGCGCCTTGTTCATGACGAACGAGGATATGTTTCAGACCGTTTTGTTTTGCAAGGGCGTCATAAATGTCAATGACTGCTCCTCCCGGGTATCCAAAAATAGTGTCAATACCTTCTGCCCTAATCATTTTAATAAGAATCTGGGCACCTGTAAGTTTCATATTTATCTCCTATAATATATCTTTGAAAATGGCACCGTTGCCGGCAGAGGTAACCATCTGGGCATAACGTGCCATGTAGCCTGTCTTAATTTTTGGTTCAGGTTTTTGCCATGCAGCCAGACGTTTATCGAGTTCATCCTGGTCGACTGCAAGTTCAATGGTTTTAGCAGGAATATCTATCTTAATCAGATCATTTTCCTGAACAACGGCGATTAGTCCTCCCTGGGCTGCTTCCGGAGAAACATGACCAATCGAAGCGCCTTTGGTGCCTCCTGAGAATCTGCCGTCGGTGATTAATGCAACAGAATCATCCAGTCCCATTCCTGCAATAGAAGAGGTGGGGGTCAGCATTTCTCGCATGCCTGGTCCACCCGACGGGCCTTCATAACGGATAACAATGACATCGCCTTTGTTGATTTTGTTTTCCATAATAGCTTCGGTCGCATCTTCTTCTGAATTAAAGACCCGGGCCGGTCCCTGGTGGCAAAGCATTTGATCAACAACAGCAGACTGTTTGACTACACAGCCTTCTTTAGCAATGTTGCCAAAGAGTACTGCAAGCCCCCCTTCCTTGTGATAAGGATCTTCAATGGGTCTAATAACCTGTTTGTCCAATACCGTAATTGTTTCAAGATTTTTTGAAAGTTCTTGGCCTGTGGCGGTTAAACAATTGGGGTTAAGCATACCATGATCAAGTAGTTCTTTCATTATCGCCTGGATACCACCGGCCATGTTTAAGTCAGATATGTGATCCTTTCCTCCGGGGCTCAATGAGCACAAATGAGGTGTTTTTTTGCTGACTTCATTGATTAATTCCAGATCGATATCTACATGAGCTTCATGGGCAAGCGCCTTTAAATGTAAAACCGTGTTCGTAGAACAACCCAAAGCCATATCTACAACCAATGCATTCATAAATGCATCTTTAGTGAGTATTTTATCTGGAGTAATTGCTTTATCTAAAAGCTCCATGATCTGTATGCCCGTTTGTTTGGCTAAACGAATTCTTTCTGACATTGGTTCAGGTATCGTTCCATTTCCGGCAAGAGCCATGCCGATTGCTTCAGTCAGGCAATTCATGGAGTTGGCCGTAAACATACCCGCACAGGAACCGCAGGTTGGACAGGCAGAATTTTCAATGTCTAAAAGTTGTTTTTCTGTCATTTTACCAGACTGAACTGCGCCAACAGCCTCAAAAACCGTAACCAAATCAGTTTTGATCTCTTTATTCTCAGGGTGCTTCCCAGGCAGCATAGGGCCTCCGCTGATAAAAATGGCAGGAATATTTAATCGTGCTGCTGCCATAAGCATACCGGGAATAATTTTATCGCAATTGGGTACCATTACAATGGCATCAAAAGGATGGGCCATCGCAGTTACTTCAATGGAGTCTGCAATCAGTTCGCGGGAGGCCAGAGAATAATGCATGCCTTTATGGTTCATAGCAATACCATCGCAAACGCCTATAGTTGAAAATTCCATAGGGGTTCCACCAGCCATGCTAACACCAGTTTTTACAGCTTTAACGATGTTGTCCAGATGCATGTGGCCCGGGATTAATTCGTTGGCCGAGTTGGCAATACCAATAAGGGGTTGGCTCAGTTCCCTGTCTGTATAGCCCATCGCTTTGAACAGACTTCTATGGGGTGCTCTGGCAATACCTTTTGTCGCAATATGGCTTCTCATGTTTTGTTGTCTCCAAAAACCGAAAAAGCCGTTATCTGCCCGGTGGGGGCTGATAACGGCTTTTTAAGTTATTTAAAAGTTTATGCCACTACGAGCCCCGTCGCTTGGAGGTGCTAATGAGAACCTCCACGACAATAAGAACTAGTAGTATGCTGATAATATTTATTTTCATAACTTTTACTTTAAATTTATCTAAAATAAATATATAGAAATGTAATCAAAGTCAAGGATAAAATCGTGTGGTTGTAAAGTTTTATTCTCTATAATCAATTTGACAATTCTAAGAAGTTTTCTATATAATCGGAAACATCAAATAACTTCAATTTTTTTATAAAAATTGAAATATCCTTATTTTGTTAAAGTTTTTTAATCTGAACAGCAAATAGGAATTTGGAAAAATAATTTATGCATGATTTCAACTCGTTAAAATCATTTTCGTATCTGTTTTCCGTGTTAATGACCCTGCAGTGTATTCTTTTTATTAAAATTGGAGCAGTTTTTCTGATTATATTAAGTTTATTTTTTATTTTAATAAACTGTATCTATGCGTTTTATCTTCAAAAAAGGTCAAAGATAAGATTGTCCGGTCATATATTGAATCTTTCTTTTTTAATATATACGGCTATTTTGTGTTATAAGACCGGCGGATTTTACAGTATTGCAATTCTCATGCTTTTTTTTGTTCCTTTGCTTGTACAGGTCATACCTGAAAAAAGAGGGCAATGGTTTTATCTTCTTGCTGCTTTTTCTTTGCTTGTAAGTTTTTATTTCGGGCAGCGATTTCATTTAATTTTAGTTTCTACAGATATTGTTAACATAAGCTATTATCGAGGGTATAATCTTATCGTCATGGTTATGTTTTTCAGCATCGCATTGCATATGTTTGTGCAGGAAACTCAAAGAATAAAACATGAGCTTGTTCGATCTCGCCAGGAATGTAAACAGGTGACAGAAGATGCCACCAGGGCCATGAAAATCAAAGATGAATTTTTAGCCAATATGAGTCATGAAATCAGAAATCCAATGAATGGTATCATTGGTATGATGCATGTCTTGCTTGATTCTGACCTGGATGAAGAGCAAAAAAGATATTCGGATATTGTGTATAACTCTGCAAGAGCATTGTTGACTATTGTCAACGATATTCTAGATTTGTCGAAAATTGAAGCGGGAAAGTTAGACATTGATGTTCGGGATTTTGATCTGGATATGGCAATTAAAGATATTGTTTCTCTTCCTGAACTACAGGCCAGGCAAAAAGGGATAGATTTTACTTATTCGATTGATGCAAAAGTTCCCTGCCTGTTAAAGGGAGACATTGGTAGAATTCGTCAGGTGGTTAATAATCTGACCGGAAATGCGATTAAATTTACAGATTCTGGAGAGGTGTCACTTAGCATTGATTTAAAATCAGATGATAAGAAAAAAGCGCTTTTATATTTTAGTGTAGAAGATACAGGGATTGGTATGAAAGAGGGGCAGATCGAAAATCTTTTCAAACCTTTTACCCAGGCAGATTTATCCATCACCAAAAAATTTGGTGGAACGGGTTTAGGCTTGGCTATTTCTAAACTTCTGGTTGAAAAAATGGGTGGGGATATGGGGGCTCAAAGTATTGAAATGATAGGTTCTACCTTTTGGTTTACCCTGCCTTTGGAAAAACAATCAGAATTGGAACAACAGGTTGACCCATTTACCCAAAAGATTGATGATTGCAAGGCGCTTGTTTTAAGTGATGGTGCGTCTTTGGGGATTAATTTTGAAAAAAATCTTGATCAGATACAAATTAACTATGAACAGGCCTTTGATGATACAGAAGCTATGGAGATGTTAAAATGGGCACAAGATGAGAATCAACCTTTTCATCTTGTGATTATGGAAACAAAAGAGTTTGATATCATCGCAGAGACGTTGGGCAAGAAAATCAAGCAAAATGACTTGTTTAAGCAGACAAAATTAATGTTATTGACATCCATTGGGAAAAAAGGAGATGCAAAACGTTTTGAGGATATCGGATTTTCAGCCTTTTTAAGTAAACCTGTTGAAAAATCTCTTCTGTTGGATGCAATCAAGTCAGTATTGTCCCGCTCTATTTCAGAAGGGGCCTATAATCTACCCATTATCACTAAATACAGTATCGTTGAAAAGAAAAAACACCTCAGACATATTTTAATTGTCGATGATATTGAGACAAATCTTTTAACGGCAAAAGCATTGATTGGAAAACAGGGATATAAAATTGACGAGGCCAGAGATGGTTTGCTTGCCGTTCAAAAGCATAAAGAAAATAATTATGATCTGATTTTAATGGATTGCCAGATGCCGGAAATGGATGGGTTCGAAGCGACTCGACAGATCAGGGAAAATGAGAAATTATTTAAAAGAGATGCTGTTCCTATTATTGCCATGACCGGAAATGCATTTGAAAGTGATCGGATAAAATGTCTCGAAGCCGGGATGGATGATTTTATAGCAAAACCTGTAGAACCAGAGATTTTAACTCGAGTTATTCACTCTCATTTGAGTGATGGTCTGGATTATACCAAAGAGGTTTCTTGTGAAAAACCTGATAATATGTCATTGATAACCAATCTTGTAAATGATGAATCCTTGGTGGCCCCAAACTCAGCAAAGGAAGAAAAAACATTGAGTTTTGACAAAGAAAAATTATTGGAAAGGTTTGGTAATGATCAGGAGATTGTCGAGGTCGTGCTGGAGGCTTTTTTTCAGGAGAGTCCGGATTTGATAGCGAACATTGGTAATGCAATTGATGAAAATGATACCGAGGCAGTCAGGTCTCATTCCCATGCGTTAAAAGGATCCGCTGCAAATGTGAATGCTGACCTATTGCGATTAGCTGCTTTAGACCTTGAGACGGAAGCTAAACAACAGAACTCAGACTATTTTGCTGAAAAATTTGTGCAGCTTCAAAATGAATATGAAACACTTGTCAGGAATTCAAAACTATGATCGATATTAAAAATATGTCAATTCTTATCGTTGATGATATGAAGAGCATGCGCTTGACTATTAGAAAAATGTTGAAAAACCTGGAGATTGGTAGAAATTTAAGGTTCGCGGAAAATGGTAGAGAAGCATTGGAGGTATTGAACAACGCACCCTGTGATATCGCAATTATTGACTGGAATATGCCGATTATGAATGGTATTGAAATGCTTGAACGAATTCGGGATGATAAAAATCTTAGGGATATGCCGGTGATAATGGTTACTGCGGAAGCCGAAAGAGATATCGTGGCTGAAGTGGCTGAAACAGAAATTGAGGGATATCTTCTTAAACCATTGACCCTGGCTTCTTTAGATAGGACCATCAAGTCTGTTGTGAATAAAGCAAATAACCCGGAGCCTGTTACACGTCATCGTATCAATGCAAGGGATTTTGAGGAGAGCGGAGACTATGATTCCGCCATTCAACAAATCAGGGTTGCATTGGCTCATAGGCCTTCTGCATCAAGACTTTTGCGTGCTCTTGGCTTGTTACATTTTAAAATTAACAAAAAAAAAATAGCAGAAAAATGCCTATTAAAAGCGGCATCTGTTAATAAGCAAGATACTATTACGCGGGCACATCTGGCTAAATTTTATGTTCAAGAAAAAGAAATAGAAAAGGCAGGGAAATACTATCTTGAAATTCTTTCTTTAAGCACCCGGTATCATGACCAGGCGTTGGATATCGCAGAAAAGCTTTTGATCGGTGGATCACGACAACTATCTTTGGAACTTTTCTCTAAAATTATTATTCGTTCGAAAAAACAGAATGCTGCAAGAGAAAGTGTGATTGATATTTGTCTTGCAAACAGAGAGTTGGATTTTCCTAAAACTTTGCTTGAACAATCGATTAAAGAAAATCCTTCAAATTATGATATGGTTTTTAAGACTGGATTGGTTTATCATGAATCTGGAGACTGGGAAAAGGCACTTAAATATTTCATTGAAGTGGATCGTCATGTCCGGGGGCACATTCAAGCAAAACTTGAAATTGCAAAAATTTATTATATGGATCGTAAGGTTTTTAAGGCAGATGATTTTTTAAACCAAGTTCTTAGGATCGATCCCAAAAACGAGACAGCCCTTGCATTGAGAAGAGAAATATAGTTCAAAAATATTGAAAAGTTTAAGAGTCGATCAGGACGCTAAGGTTATAAAGCAGAGGTTATATGATTGATTGATGAAGCCATAAATCCTGCTCCAAAGCCATTGTCGATATTTACCACCGCAATATTTGAACTGCAAGAATTGAGCATTCCTAAAAGAGCGGTCATTCCACCAAAACTTGTACCATAGCCGATGCTTGTGGGGACAGCAATCACTGGAGCTTTGACCATTCCTGCCACCACACTTGGTAAAGCACCTTCCATCCCAGCAACTACAATGATAACAGAAGCGTCCTGGATCTGTTTTTGATGGGCAAAGAGTCGGTGTATTCCGGCAACTCCCACATCAAAAATATATTCCACATCATTTCCCATGGCTGTTGCAGTTAAAAGAGCCTCTTTTGCGACCGGAATATCAGATGTGCCAGCAGAAATTATAAGGATTTTTCCAATGCCTGTAATTTTTGGGTCCTCTTTTTTTATCCATAGTAATTTTGCATCGTCAAAGTAAGTAGCTTGTTTGAAAACAGCCGTTATTTTATCGGCTTTTTCTTTTTCAAGGCGAGTGACAAGGACAATATTTTCTTTGAGGATCATTTTTTCTAATATTGCAATGATTTGAGTGCTGGTTTTTCCTTGTCCGAAAATCACTTCAGGAAAACCTTTTCGCAAGGATCTGTGATGATCGATCTGGGCAAAATCAATGTCTTCAAAAGAGATGTGAGCCAGTTTTTTCTGGGCATCTTTAACGGTGAGTTTGCCATTGGAAACAAGTGTTAAAAGTTGAGTTAGCTGGTCATTGTTCATAAAGATACTCAGTTTAGCTTTGGCGTCTTAACCATGCTAATCCTTTGGTTTGTTTCTCAGAAGTCGCTTCATCTGGTACTGGAGAAGTGTCAGCCTCATCTTTTTTTGGGGCAGGCTCGGCTGTCGTTTTTTTTTCCGGGTGGCTTTCTGGAATGAACTTGGAATATCCCCACTTGTAACGTCCAAATTTGCAATAACCCTGAACATTGTTGAATCGGGCATCAATATTCTTTGGAATGGGGATTACGTTGCCTTCAATATTGGGAGAAAGATATTCGGAGAGTTCTACACTGCCACCACCGGATAAAATAATAGAATCAATATCCCAGTCATTTTCCCATAGTCGGTTAAGATCAGAAGCGATGGCTGAAGCAGAGTGACTGTAGACTCTTTTTTTAAGATTGGAGATATTGTATTCTTTGCCCCGGATTTTTACCAGTCCAGATTCAATAAATTTATACATTCGGAAAAGTTCAATACTGATATTGCTTTCCTGCCTTAGTTTATTGGCAATAACAGAAAAACATTTTGAAATTCCGGTATCCATAGTGGATGATCCTCTTTCAATATATTGCAGATGGTCAAAAATACTAAAATCAGTTGTTTTAAAACCAATATCTACAACGCCTAATTTCTGGGTAGCAAGGGCTTTGTCTTTGATTTTACCGTCGTCATCAAAGATCAGGTTGAAAATTGAGCCAATGGGTTGGGGGATGATATGAATTTTATCAATCTGGATTCTTTTGGTTACATCTTTGCCATCAGTGTTGTGAAAGGTAATTTCATGGGTACCCTGAATCATTTCTTTCAATTTTTTACTGTCTCTTTTCAAATATCCAACAGGAAGACCGGATACTACATTGATGGGAGCAGAAGAATCTGTACAAATTCCGGCTGCGGCAACGGCGAGTATTTTAACAAAGTCTTCGAGCAGTTTGTCTTGATCCAGGGTGAATTCACGAATATTAGATTGAAGTTCAGCATAGGTGCCCAGAAAATAAGATTTATCTTCAAAAGTGATATGCAGACTTTCTGTTGAGTCCTCGTCACCTAATAAAGAACGAAACTGGATATCTGTCGCATCCCCAATGAGCGATTTGAATATAGCTGAATTTTTGCCGTTATATGCTTTTGTAAATCCAAAGCCGACATCGATTCCAACAACTTCCATGGTCTTTTCCTCCTGAATTTATGGACGCACTGATTGAACCAATTTGAAGATTTTTTTATCTATTTTAGATAGCATTATGAAACCGTCGGAGTCAAGGGATATTGAAAGGGCTGCACAGCATTCTTGCACTTCTTCACAGAATATTATAAAAGTGCTAAAAATATTTATATTACAGGTATTAAAATTGAAAAAGAGAATAAAAAAAGACAGAGTGTTTGCTAAGGGGAAAAAAAAGATAAAACCCTTTGCATTTAATGAAGAAATTGTACAGGTATTCGATGACATGCTGTATCGCTCTGTGCCGCTTTATGCAGAAAGTATTCATAGACAATCTCAACTTGCCGCCCAGTATTATCAGGAAGACAGCCACATCTATGACTTGGGCTGTTCAAATGGGAACTTGGGTATCAAGGTGGTAGAGCAGTTTAAAAAACGTTCATTTTCAATGATAGGAGTGGACAGCTCTTTGCCCATGATTGAAGAATATTCAGATCGCTTAATAAAAAATCATTGTGAGAGCACGGTGCAATTAATTTGCGATTTTATTGAAAATGTAAAAATTAAAGATGCCTCTGTGGTATTGATTAATTTAACGTTGCAATTTCTCGAGAGACAAAAGCGGGATGCATTAATAAAAAAGATTTATCAAGGGATGAATTCTGGTGGAATTCTTATTCTAACAGAAAAAATGATTCATAATTCAGAGGTCCTGGATGATCTTTGGACTCGATTCTATAAAATGTATAAACTTGAGAATGGCTATTCTGAGCTTGAGATTAGTCAAAAAAGAGATGCGCTTGAAAAAGTTCTAATTCCAGACACTATCGAAACCCATGAAAAGAGGATTGTGGGTGCAGGATTTCAGTCTTTTGATATCTGGTTGAAATGGTTTAATTTTGCCTCAATGATTGCGATAAAATAAATAATATGGAAAATCTACTAAGTCAACATCGTCAGTTAAAATTAGACCATTGTTATACTGAACTTATAGCTCTTGTGAAAGAAAAGAGGACGTTTTTAGATCATGCCAAGGGAAATTGGCTACGGTTTAAAACAGTGCTGAATGCGATGCCCCAAATAGACCCCTCTATCATCGATCTTAAAACAAAAGTTCTAACGATTGGTCAAAGATCAGATGTATCCGATAATGAATATCAATTACTCAAGAAAAGCCTTGAACAACTTTGTCCCTGGAGAAAAGGGCCATTTGATTTTTTTGGATTAAATGTGGATTCTGAGTGGCGGTCTTGGATGAAATGGGATCGCCTTGAACATCATATTCGTCCGCTTACAGGAAAACGTATCCTTGATATTGGCTCCAGCAATGGGTACTACATGTTCAGAGCAGCATCTCAAAATCCTGAAATGGTATTGGGAGTAGAGCCGCAAAGTTCATTTTATTTCCAATATCTTGCAGTTCAAAAATATTTAAATCTTAAGAATGTCTTTTGCCTTCCAGTTCCCCATGATCAATTGCCGGGAATGGATCGATACTTTGATACGGTGTTTTGTATGGGGGTTTTATACCATAGGAAATCTCCTGTAGACATGCTTAAAGATATTTGTGCCTCTCTAAAACCCGGTGGGGAACTAGTACTTGAAAACTTGGTTATCGATTCAAAACAAAATATTTGTCTTTTCCCAAAAGACCGTTATGCAAAAATGCGAAATGTATTTTTTATTCCAGATCTTTTAGCCATGGAATCATGGCTGTTACGCGCAGGGTTTAAAAATATTCGGTGTGTGGATGTTACTAAGACTTCATTTGAAGAGCAAAGAAAGACATCTTGGATTCAAACTGAGACATTAAAAGACTTTCTTGATCCAAAAGATTCTTCAAAGACTGTGGAAGGTTATCCAGCTCCAGTCCGGGCCATATTTATTGCTCAAGCCTCCTGAGGTTGAAGCTTCTTAAAAGCCATAGATAAGATAATAATTGGATTAGGGGGACCTGCTCATTTACCTTTCTATATTATAAGGCTGAATTTTAAACTCGAAAATCAAGCCCAATTCTGTCGGAATTCTTTGGTGGACATCGCATTTGGAACAACAGCCGGGATAGTATAATCAAGGCCAACTTTTTTTTTCATTCCCCGGGATTATCTTAAGGGCCCTTGGAAAGAAAAATTATACACCTACATTCTATGGCCAAAGTGAATACCAAATTTTCTCATTTTTGATCTGAGGGTGCTCTCGTTAACACACAAAATTTCCGCAGCTCCGCCGGGGCCGCTTACTTTTCCTTTCGATGCTTTAAGAACATTTTGAATGTGAGCAGTTATGACCTCATCAAGCGACTGCAATGCCTGCACAGATCTTGATGCTTTGATTCCAGAAGATACGCCTCTGCACTGCGGAAGTAATTCTATAAATTGAAGAGGGCCTTTGGGGTGTAGAATCAGTTCTCGTTCTATGACATTTTCCAATTCACGCACATTTCCCGGCCAATGGTATTTTTTCAGTCGACTTAGTGCATCTGGGGACAGTGCTGGTGGTAATGAAATTCTCATTTGGTTGCATTTACGGTTGATGAAATAATCGGCCAATTCAGGAATGTCCTCAAGTCTATTCCTAAGCGGAGGAATAAATATGGGGAAAACGTTTAATCGAAACCACAGGTCTTCTCGGAATTTGTTTTCAGCAATCATCTCTGCAAGGTTTCGATGGGTCGCAGCAATTACTCGTACATCTACCGGTGTGGTTTCCGTGCTACCGATTCTCTCTATTTCGTGATGTTGGATGACCCGTAAAAGCTTAACTTGTGCGGCCAGATGGAGTTCTCCTATCTCATCGAGAAAAAGTGTACCAGTATGAGCACGCTCAAAGCGACCTCGTTTTTTATCTATTGCTCCCGTAAAAGCGCCTTTCTCGTGTCCAAAGAGTTCGCTGTCGATCAGGTTGTCAGGTATCGCACCGCAGTTCAACTTTATAAAAGGTTTTTTGCTCCGGCCCGAGGAGTAATGAATAGCGTTGGCGATGACTTCTTTTCCGACACCAGTCTCCCCCAGAATGAGCACGTTACTGGAAAGTGGCCCTACTTGCCGGATCATCTCCATAACATGACGAAGGCCGCATTCCGCTCCGATGATTTTCTTTGGCAATGTTCTTTGCAGCTCATTTTTTAAGAATTTATTGTCATCTATCAGAAGGTTTTTATGCCGTAGCGTCGCTTCATGAGCGAGTGCGTTGGACATAGCAATCGAGAAAGGTGTTTGTATCACAGAAAGAAGATCCATATGCTGTTTTGTGAAGATCTTGTGATCAAAGGCACGCAACACCAGAACGCCGACAGGTCTCTCTTCTATCCGAAGAGGCAAAAGTAAATCTTGATTATCTAATAATCCAACGGCTTCGGCTATGGCTTTAGTGAACTTGTCCTGGCTTTTTTTGTGAACAAGGTAGGGGCCGTTTAGATGATTTAACCACTCCCAAGCTTCTTTAGTCATTTGCAATATTGGTTTAGCCGTTGGAGGAATATCTTTGTCCACGGATATGTAGGCAATATTCCGTACCATGCTAAGATCGGCATCAAGCATTTGAAAAAAACATTCACGAACAGGAAAAAAATCCTTCAGGTAATCAAACGTTCTGCTGAGTGCTGTTTTCACCTTTAAGCTGCTGCAAATTCTCAATGTCACTTCATTGAGAAATTCATTATTTTCTTGACCCACGAGTTTCTCCTTGTTTTTTAATCCAACACACCATCGAATTTCGTGACATACAACATATTCGGGAAATATAGCAAGTGCGATCTGTTAATTATCACGTTTTATCCTGCATGTCATTCATATAACATGCTGTATTTTATTGAAATTATTAATTTAATTTCGATGGCATCAAAATTGCTATTGTTTAATCCAGAGAGACTTAGCCAAGACCAATTTTCGCTTTTTATCAAAAACCTTACATGAAAAAGGAGTATTGAATAATGAATAGACCCAAATATGATCATGTAAAAGAGCACGAAATAATTGGGATATACCCTGGGGCGCCAAGTGTCGAAGTCGGTGCCCTTAAGGGCTTTCCGGATGCTCCAAAGTTCTTTCGGCCCATCGAACGCAGGGAAAACTTCAAAATGTTTTTCCAGGACAAAACGCCTTACTGGCAGCCTACCTGTGGATGGTTATTCTGTGATGTCCATCCATTCAGGCCCAGACAGCAGCCTGATAATTTTGCAAACCGCCAGCCGCTCGACGGTGGGCCCGCAATTGACTATAAAGCCACAGGCAATACGATAAAAGGCTGGTTTGATCTGGATTACCAGTGGGAAGATACTGCTGGAGGGTCAACGGTTAAACCGGGGTTGATAAAAGTTCCAGACATTAACAAATGGGAAGAATTCATATCGATGCCGAATTTGGATGACTTAGACTGGAACGGTGTCGAAAAAGACAACAAAGTCTATTTAGACCATGATAAAGCTATTCAGTTGGGTATTCAGTTTGGAATGTGGGAACGGCTTATGAATATCATGGGGGTATCAGATGCTGCGATGGCTCTTATAGACGAAGATCAGCAAGACGGCGTCCATCGTTTTTTTGACCGTCTGGCAGATCTCTATGTCGACTATATCCAGCGGATGTATAACATCGTTCGTATTGATAGTGTCTTCTTTCATGATGATTGGGGGACGCATACCGGACCATTCTTTTCATTGGATACCTGTCTTGAGATGATTGTCCCCTACACAAAACGGGTGATCGATGCCTGTCACAAACTGGATATTATCGTTGAACATCACTGTTGCGGAAAAGCGGATTTGCTGGTTCCCGCAATGATAGAGGAAGGGTCTGATTTTTGGCTGCCGCAACCTTCTTTGCATGATCTGGATGCAATGATTGAAAAATATAATGGTTCGTATACTTTTGCGTTGGGAAGTCCTTTGTTAACAGCTGATATGAGCGAAGAACATGTTAGAAAAATGGCCAAGGAATGGTTTGAAAAATATAAAGACAAAAAAGTATTGTTGACGGCAAATATAGATCCTAATGATGAAATGGATTTCATGAATTTTCTGATTTTTGATGATGCAGTTTATGAGTTAAGCCGGTTGTATTACCAGGATGCAGAATAAAGGAGATTTTAAAATGGCAAGTATTGATGAGGTAAAGATAAATGTTGAAAAAGGCAAGCCTAAATGGGTTCCGGATCTGGTCCAGAAAGCACTGGATGAGGGTAACAAGGCAGGTGATATTCTGGATGTCATGGTCGCTGGAATGGGAGTCGTGGGTGAGAGATTTTCATCCGGGCAAATTTTTGTACCGGAAATGCTGATGGCTGCAAAGGCTATGGCAAAAGGCGTAGAGGTCCTCAAACCTCATATGGCAGATCATGCTTCGGCCTCTCTGGGAATCTGCGTTATCGGTACTGTCAAAGGCGATCTTCACGATATCGGCAAAAATCTTGTCGCTATGATGGTGGAAAGTGCCGGGTTCACCATGGTGGACCTGGGGGTGGATGTGCCTGTTGAAAAATTCATTGAAGCCATTAAGAACAATAAAGATGTAAAACTTGTCGCCTGCTCCGGTCTTCTTACCACCACAAAACCGATGATGAAAAATACGGTGAACACACTTAAGACAAGCGGACTTTCCGGTTTTAAGATTCTTGTGGGCGGAGCTCCTGTGACCCAGGAATTTGCTGATGAAATCGGTGCAGACGCTTATGCTGAGGATGCTGGGTCTGCAGCTATTAAAGCCAAAGAACTTGTTATGGCAATTTAGTGTAAACAACCAAAGCAATTTTAGGATTCATTTATGATAATTATTGGAGAAAAAATTAATGGAACCATCCCTTCAGTTTCCAAAGCCATTGAGACAAGGGATGAAGCTTTTATTAAAAACCTTGCTGTTACCCAGGCAGAGGCCGGCGCTACTTTTATTGATGTCTGTGCATCAACCGATGTATCCATTGAATTGGAAATCATGAAGTGGCTTATCGATTTGGTCCAGGAGGTAACGGACACTCCTATTGCCATAGACAGTCCAGACATTAGAATTTGTGTAAAATCAATGGAATACTGCAAAAAGCCCGGGCTGATCAACTCTGTTTCCATGGAAGGAGATAAGATTGATGTGGTTTTCCCAGCAATTGCAGATACAAAATGGGAATGTGCAGCCCTCCTCTGCGATGATACTGGCATCCCTCGGGATGGAGAAAAACGGCTTAAGGTGTTCGCCGACATTATGGAACGAGCCAAAACGTTCAACATTGAGCCTTCCTGCTTGCATATAGATCCTTTGGTCGAAATGCTTTGCACCTCTGAGGGCGGCATCAATACCATCCTTGAGGTTATCAGAGAAATCAAAAGACAATATCCGGCCATACATGTGACCGGCGGTGCAAGCAATATTTCATTTAACCTTCCCGTCCGCAAGTTTGTCAATCAGGCTTTTCTGGTCCTTGCCATGGGCGCTGGTATGGACAGCGCCATCATCAACCCGCTTCACAAGCACATGATGGGTCTGATTTATGCTACAGAGGCACTCAAAGGTGAAGACGAATGCTGCATGGACTTTATCGGGGGATATCGGAAAGGGCTTTATGGGAAGGTGCAGTTTGGCGATTGATAACAAAACAAAAGTGCAGAAGAAAAGATGAGAGTATTTAAACCATTTTTTGAAGAATTATTCGACCATTCAAAAGTTATTTCTGTTTCTAAGGTTCCATTTGATAATGAAGTGCGCAGGCTTTGTGAACAGAATATGTGCGGCAATTATGCAAAAAGCTGGACCTGTCCCCCGGCCATAGATTCCATTGAAAAACTTCAATCGCGCCTCTCTGTTTTTAAATATTTCCTTATTTTTTATAAGGTCTATTCTCTGGATGACAGTTTTGACTGGCAGGGTATGATGGCTGGTGTCAAGGACTTTCAGTTAAAAATATTTAAATTCAAAAAGAAAATTCTGCACCAATACCCTTGGTTAAAATTTTTATTCCTTGGTGCCGGATCCTGCCAATTGTGCAATGCCTGTACATATCCACAGCAAAAGCCTTGTAAACACCCAGAAGATGCCCTGTTTTCAATAGAGTCTTTTGGTATAGATGCAATGAAAATGATGAAGGATAATGGTTTAAAATATAACAACGGGCTCAATACGGTTACATATATAGGCGGTCTTTTTTATCATTGAGAAGGAAAAGCTTTCCATGCAGAAGACAAAACCATTTATTCATATATTACCCCAAAAAAGAACGGTTAAGTCAAATACAGGAGAACGGCTTCTGGAAACGCTTATCCGTCACAATATCTTCTTGAGAATTGACTGCGGTGGAAAAGGAAAATGCCATAAATGCAGGGTGGACAAATCAATGGAAAACAGTGGCCTTGAATCCATTGATTCCTGTCAGTATAAGGTTGAGTCCGACATTTCAATTCTAATTCCGGAATCTTCCATGGCCACTTCATATAGTATGGGAAAAGCCCGACTTATTTTTCCCCAAACATTTAAAGAAAGGTGTAAGACAAAAACATTGTCGGAGGAGTATGGCGTGGCCGTAGATCTTGGAACAACAACCATTGCCCTTTATCTTTGCAACATGGCGAAAGGGGAGGTTACCGCTTCCATTGCCGTTAAAAACAGCCAGGCAGTATTCGGCGATGATGTCATAAGTCGAATCACTGCAGTTGGAGAAAATTTTGGTAAACTGCATGATTTTGTCATTAAAAATATTGCATGGGGAGTGGAAACTCTATTCTCCGGTCTTGGCAAAGATAAAAATTTACTATCAAGGATGGTTGTGGTTGGAAATCCTACCATGATCCATATCTTTTCCAAAACAGATCCTTCATCCATAGGTGTGTCACCTTTTTTGCCAGTATTTTATAATTCAAAACACTTTTCCTCTGGTTCACTTGGATTTAATTTTAGCGATATTCCGGTCAAAACGCTGCCCAATGTGTCAGGATTTATCGGTGGAGATATCCTGGCAGCAGGTGTTGCCAGTGAAATAGAGACTCAGCCGGACGGTACGCTTCTCATTGATCTTGGTACAAACGGGGAGCTTATGTTTAAAATCGGGGAACACCTGTATGCCACATCCTGTGCTACAGGTCCGGCGTTTGAAGGCGCAACTTTGTCATGTGGGATGCCGGGAATACCTGGGGCCATCGATTCAATTGAAATCGGAACCGACCAGTACCTCTCGTCATTCTCTGTCATAAATTCGTCTGAACAACCCGATTTGAAACCAAGCGGGATTTGTGGAACCGGCATCATCAATGCCGTCGCCCAACTTTATCAAAAAGGGGTGATCAGACCCGATGGTGCATTCAGCGACGGATCTGATAAATTCATGTTGATTGCCCAAGATTATGGAACGGGTCAGCTACCCATTTATATTAGCCAGAAAGATATCAGATCGGTTCAGTTAGGAAAATCTGCACTGATGAGCGGCATTGAATTTCTTTTGGGCAAGGCCGGCCTTGACCAGCCTGAAAAAATCATTGTTGCAGGAGCAATGGGCTTTCACATTAAAACGCTTGATCTTATTCGATTGGGAATGATTCCAAAAATTGATCCTGATAAAATCGAGACTGCAGGAAATTTAGCGGGTTCAGGAGCGGTGATGGCCTTGTGCGATGACCATTATGTTGCTAACGCAGCCTATTTGGCAAATAAGATTGAAATCATAGAGCTGGCAACCAATATGGAATTCCAAAATACATTTATAAAAAATCTTAAATTCCCGACACTTTGATGAACTTGTAAAAAAAAAAGAGAAAGACCGATAACCCCATATCCAAAAAATAATAGGAGAAAGAAGCATGAAAATCATCACTCTTGAAGAACATTTCATGAACGAGGCGATTGCCATCGCCAGCGCAAAAGCCATGGAAACCCTGTCCCCCTCATTCCGGGCAGCCTACAGTGTTTCTAATGATCCCACGGCACCTGAGTTAACCGACATCTTTGACCTGGACGAAAAACGCCTGGCGTATATGGACAAATACGGCATAGATATGCAGGTGTTGTCCTACACTTCCCCCGGAACCCAGTTGCTGGCCCCTGAGCTGGCCGTGAGTCTTGCCCAGCTATCCAACGACGAGATGGCCGCCGCAGTGCAAAAATATCCCACACGCTTTGCCGCTTTTGCTAACCTTCCCACTCCTGACCCCGAGGCTGCTGCCAAGGAATTGGAGCGGGCTGTTCAGCAGTTAGGCTTCAAAGGCGTAATGATTAACGGGCGCACAAATAATCGCACCTTGGAAAGTCCTGAATTTGACCCCATCCTGGCCACCGCCCAAAGCTTGGGCGTTCCCATTTATCTTCATCCCGCTATTCCCTCCCGGGTGGTTCAGGACGAGTATTACGAAGGCTTTGATCCCATTGTCAGCACTCGGTTCGCCACAGCAGCTATGGGGTGGCACTACGAGACCGGTGTCCACGCCGTTCGGATGATTCTGGGCGGGGTTTTTGACCGATACCCGAAACTTCAGGTCATCCTGGGCCATTGGGGCGAGATGCTTCCCAGCTACCTGGATCGAATGGATGATGTCCTTTCGACGGTTGCTAACAATTTGACACGGTCGGTGGCCGAATGCTTTACTCAAAACTTTTATGTCACCCCCAGCGGAATGTTCAGCATCCCTAATTTGCAGATGGCTATGGCTGTTTTGGGGGCTGACCGGATTATGTTCTCTGTGGACTACCCTTACGTAAGCGCGTCCGGTGCCCGGGAGTTCCTTGATAACGCCCCCCTTGCCCCTGCAGACAAACACAAGATAGCCCACACAAATGCAGAACGGCTTTTAAATCTGTAGCGGCGTATAATCTGGAATTTACTGTCAGGCCGTTGAATTATATCCTGCTTCCCGGTTTCCAAATTTTCATTTTCTCGGCTTCCTTGATCAGATCTTCCCGGAAGTCGGGATGAGCCAGATTTATTAACTGCTCTGCTCGTTTCCAGATAGATAATCCAAATAAATTGGCTTTGCCATACTCTGTTACCAGGTATGGCGTCAATGTGCGTGTTACGGTAACTATGGCACCTGGAGTCAATATCGGTTTAATTCGAGATTGAAGGTTGCCTTCCTTGTCCTTATACGTAGACGTGAAAGCAAGAAATGCTTTGCCTTCTTTGGATTTCAGGGTTCCAGATGTAAAGTCTACCTGTCCCCCCGTCCCGGAGAACTGCCTGTGTCCGATCGATTCTGAACAAACCTGACTGAACAGGTCTATCTCCAATATATTATTGATAGAAATCATATTGTCGATGGCTGCAATTCTATCGGGAAGATTTGTGTAATATACCGGATAAGAAGACAGTTGTTGGTTGTTGTTGATAAAATCATAACACTCCCGGCTACCGAAGCAGAAAGTATAGGCTGTTTTGCCTTGGTCAAAAGGCTTGTGGGCGTTGCTTATTTGACCATTTTGGTACATTTTCATCATTGCATCGTTAAATAACTCGGAATGAATCCCAAGGTCTGATAAATTCGATTGTGAGATCATCCTGCCTATTTCGTTAGGGACATCACCTATTCCCAGCTGGATGCAGGCACCATTGCTAATTTCATCCATGATATAACCGGCAATTTTCTTTACCTCGGGCGAGCTTTCAGTAGGTGGCGGCAAGCATGGAACGGAATTATTCGTTTCGATAATGGCGTCTACCTCACTTATATGAAACCCCTCATGAAATCCACCCAGCGCCCTCGGCATATCCGGCGTCACTTCAACGATTCTTGTCCTGGCCGGTTTAGCGTATGCATAGTTGTGCGAATTGGTGATGCCAAAACTGAAAAAACCGTTTTCATCCATGGGCGATACTTGTCCGCACCAAACCGTACCAGCAGTATCAGGGTGTTGTGCTGGTATGTCTTTAACCTGATGGTAGTTTGCAGGAATAAATCCGGCAAGCTCCTTTTGGTACAGCATTCTATCAATGATACCCAGAAAATTGCTGTAATACGTAAATGTTGTTTGCTGTGGATCCTGAATAGGAATCTGGGGGACCGGCGGTATCGCATTGGTTACGCGTACAATGACATTCTTCAGACCGGGGTCATCGGTCCTGGCTGCCAATGCTTTATCAAACTCTATAGGCTTGATCCCTGCCTGTCCATAATCAACTAAATCTCCTGATTTAACCGTCTTTGCTGCCTGTTCGGCAGTCACAAGCTTTTTCTTATATTCTGCAGAATAATATCCCATGATAATCGCTCCTTAATTTTTGATAAGCACTTCTTACTCTTTCTTGTAATCTAAATTTCAAATTTTTCGGTGATGTCCTTGAGCTTGAGCATGACATCATTCAGTATGAGTGATTTTTCTTTAACCGTATTAGAAAATTCGTTGATTTCCTGGGATGCAGTTAGAACGTCACTGAGTTCTGCAGATACATTGCCTGAGACCTTGGAGCTTTCATTTACATTTATAGTCACGTCCTGAATACCCAATGAGAGCTGACGGACATTTTCGGCAATTTCACCGGTGGTGCTGGATTGTTGTCCAATCGCAGCCGCGGATTTATTTACATAATCATTGATCTGATTGATGATTGTGGAAACCTCCTGTATTTCAGTTACTGCACCGCTGATCTGTTCCTGAATTTCCTGGATATTGTTGCCAATCTCCTCTGTTGCTTCGGCGGTCTGCCCTGCCAGTTCCTTAATTTCATTCGCAACAACGGCAAATCCTTTTCCAGCTTCCCCGGCCCTGGCTGCTTCAATGGTTGCGTTTAAGGCCAGAAGGTTGGTCTGGGAAGAAATGTTGCTAATGGTATCTGTGACCTTGTTGATCTCCTCTGCCGCTTTGCCAAGCTTCTGGACCCTTTCCGATGTCTGAAGGGCCTGTTTAACCGCCTTATTGGTAATTTCCTGGGTTTTCTTTGAATTATGGTTTACTTTTTCAATGTTTGAATTCATGTCTTTGGTGCCGTTGGAGGCAGTTTCAACATTCATGCTTGCTTCTTCCATGGCTGCGGCGACAGAATCCATGCTTACGCTCATTTCCTCGGCAGCCGATGCAACCATATTGACCTTTGAAACTGTTGTCTCAGAACCCTCGCTCATCTGATCAGAGATCTGGTTTAATTCCCCGGATGTCGTGCTTAACGCATGAACACCTGAATTGAGATCCTTGATCATTTCAGCCAGACCTTCCACCATGTCATTCATGCCATCCACAGTCTCTTTAATCGCATCATTTGCTGTGTATACAAAGGTTTGTTTAAAATTGCCTTTGGAAACTTCTTTTACCAGATTTGCCATACCCTTCATGTTTTTTATTAACTGTCGGTTCATGAAACTGATTATCAGGGCGCCGATAATCAAAGCAAGAATTCCGCTAATAAATGAACTGGTTACGATCTGTTTGTTGACTCCTATAAGCAGGTCTTCTTCAGACACAGCTGTTGTGAAATACAGATTCCAGGGTTCAAAATAATTTACATAGGCATTATATGTTCTTTTATCATGTTTAAAAATAACAGAACTTAATTTACCGTTTAATAAGGCTTCGCCGTTGTCAAACTCCTGGATCTTTAAAGAAAGGTAAGTCTTGTCCGGATGAACGAGTATATTGCCGTCGGAATCACCTACAAATGAAAAACCATAACCGCTGACATTCACCTTGTTCACCAGCTCAGTTATATCGCTGGTCAAAATCTTGCTGGTGATGGAATATGCACCGGCAATTTCTCCTTTAAGGCTTTCCACAAAGGGTTTTAAAATCTGCATGGAAATTTCAGCCCCATTTTTGACAAGAAAAAATTTCAACTCTCCGCCCATGACCGCATTGTACTGTTCAGAATCCTTTGTATAGTATTCTCCAATGGGTCTGGAACCGTCTTTGCTTATTATATTGCTGGATACTTTGACAAGTTTGTTGTCATGGAATTGATAAATGGAAAATTCAGAAACACCGAGGCTGCTCGCTTTTTCAACCGTCGTGTGATTGTTAGTTGCCGGATCTAACCCAAACATAATGGCCGGGATACTTGCGTTTTCTTTTTTATTAGATCTGATATCATAAATTTCCATTTCAACAAGGTTTCTGTCAACAAAGATATCGCCGGTAAACAGACTTTCACTAATCAGAATGCCCATTTCAGTGTTTATCTTTTCTTTTTGCATGTTGTATTTGAGTTCAACGGCTTTTAACAAAACGTCCGAAACGTTCTGCACTCTGATTTTTCCCTTGGAAAGAAAAGAATCTTTGCTCTGATAAAAATTGACAAATCCAATAATTAGAATGGTCAGAAGAATGATTCCAAAAGACCCTATATAAAGTTTTTTATCAAATCCAATCGTCGACATAACACCTCCTGGTTGAAATTATTAACCTGTTCATCGTTTTATTAATTTTCAATTATTGAATGTTTTTTTATATTTGGCCATGTGATCATATCAGATGTGTTTATCTGCCGATCACGTACCGGTATGGATCGACTTCCTCTCTTAAGACGCTAAGTTCCTCTTTGGTGGGTGGCAATGTGTCCTCGATAGAATCCGCCTTTAAAAGCTCGAATCCACAATTTTCCTGAACATCTTTTAGCGAATGTCCAGGGTGAAGGGAAATGATCCGCATCCGTTTGGATTCAGGCTCAAAATCCATAACCGCCATATCTGTAATAATCTTGTGAGGCCCGGTTCCTTCGGGCAGCCCGGATTTCTCACGGGAATCACCTCCCTGAAGCCAGCCTGGTGTGGTAAGAAAATCTAGCTTTTCAACAAACCTGCGGGTATTTTGCGGTGTCATCACAAGTGTTTTCCAGCAAAAGGATGCAAAATCATTAGCACCGCCGCTGCCGGGGAATCTAACCTTTGGTGCGGCATGATCCCCGATAACAGTTGAATTTAAATTTCCATACATATCTATCTGGGCACCGCCTAAAAAAGTATAATCAACAAATCCCCTTGCACAATACTCCATGATATCCCCCATGGAACCGGCCAGAGCTGCTTTATGAAATGTGCGTGAGTCTCCGACGGAAATCGGCATTTCCGGGAGTTCGGGGCTGACCCCACCGGCTTCAAACACGATTACCAGATTGGGCGCCCCGACTTTTTGTGCCAGCATAGCAGCAGCACACGGCGCGCCGGTGCCGACCCCAACAGCAGATCCGTTTTTAAGTTCCCGTGCTGCTACTGAAATCATTAGCTCCATTGAATTATATTCAGTCATCATCTCACCTCCGAAAATAGCAGCAGTTCCTTGGCCCGTAGATCCAGAATCTTCTGGGTCCCGCCATTTTTCTTTATATATTCCTCATGGGTTGAGCAGTCATAAATGTTTTCCTTTAAAAAGAACTTAAATGCATCCGGATCTTTTTCCTTGCGAAGCCACTCTTTTAAATGATCTTCATCACTGAAATATTCATAGGGCATGGTTCCAGGGTAAGCGCCATAGGGCACTTCACAAACAGCATCTACAAGAAAATAGGGAATCCGTGTGGATGTTGGATCACGCTTGATTTCATCCGTGTGAATCAGTCTTTCAGTTGTGATGATTAGGCGTTTGGAAGCATTGGCCAGATCAATATCTGAAACGGAAATTCCCTTAAATCTGGCATTGCCATAAATATCAGCCTCGTGTACGTGGATGACGGCAATATCAGGGTAAAGGGCGGGCAAGGCCACCAGTTTTTTTTCAGTATACGGACATTGGACAATTTTTGCAGCAGAATGGGCAAAAGTATCGGTACCCATGAGATTTCTTGTGGGTAAAAAAGGAACTCCCATAGCAGCAGCCTTAAGGCGCATGGTCAGGCTGTAATTAGTCCATTCTGTCACTTTGACTTTTCCGCTTTCCATATATTTACGGGAACAGGTAGAAAGCCCCCGTGCTTCCAGTCCTATTATGTATGCCACATCGATTCTGTCATAGACTTCTCCAGCACTTAAAATTTGCATATCATGCGTAGCGGTATGCCCGACAAATCCCATCTTTTTTCTTCCCTGTCGTACGATTTCATGGCAGGCAGCAACTGGGGTCCTGTTAGCACCAAAACCGCCGATGGCCAAATACTCACCATCATGAACATAGGACTCTATGGCTTTTTTAAGGTTCATTACTTTGTTGGTCTGGGTTCTATCTTTTTTTCTGAAAATTCTTCTAGCCCTGTCCGGATCTGGATCTGTAAATAAGGGACCTTTTCCCTGAACGAGTGGTTCCATCTATATGACTCCTCCATCAATCTATTTTTAGTTAACAATTATTATGCTGTTGCTCATTACTGGGCGTTGGCCCGTTATAATATAGTCATGAGCGACCTATTATTTTATAATAATGAAAGTAGCTTCATAACTAATTAACAAACAAGGAATTGTCAAGTTTATTTTTTGTTAAACGGTTTAAAAGAAATATTATCGTATGTTTAGCTAAAAATAATTAATTATTATTTAGGAGGATATAAGGTCTTTGGAGCATGGCTATATCTTTTTAAAAATATACTTGACAACTATTTTTATGTTAGTTATCAGTGACTAATAAGTCATAATATAATAATGATATAATCTTCGTAATTATAATATAGCGAGCTAAAAAAGCCGCAAAAAGAACGAAAACACCTGTGTATTAAGTTGGGTGAAGGAGCCTGGTATTTAAGCACATATTTTATCAACTTAGTAAATGCCCCGGAATAAAATTGAGTAAGTCTGAAAGATTGATTACCGCGCGCTCATAGACACTTAGCGTGGATGGAGGGATGGGACACTGCTTAAAAAAAAGAGTTTCAAAAGAAAGCGTTAAGGCCAATAAATTATACACCACATAACCATTGGGGATAACACTTATTGTGATGCCCCGAACCTAAAGGAGGTAGGCCGATGAAAAAGCACAACCCTGTATTAAAACCAAAATTTATCTTTAATTTACTTGTGATTGTTTTGATGTTTTTGCTTGTAGGTTGCGTCGATGAAAAAAAACAAAAAGCTGTCAATATTTCTGTAGTGATGGACTATTTTGAAGCCATTGACAATAGAGATGCCAGCGCAATGCCCGAGCTTTTCGCTGTGGACGCCACACAGGACTTTGTCGGGAAAGACCCGCTCATAGGGGTTGAGGTAATAGAAGCAAATCTTGCACTGGTATTGTCGCAGTTGCAGTCTATCGAGACTGAGTTTCTTAATTTAATCGCAGAAAAAGATACCGTCCTTGCCCATGTCAAGCATGTTGCGGTGTTTTCTGCCGGCGGCGTATTTAAAAACCGGATGGGAATTATCCCTCCTGTGATGATTTTCAAAGAGCCGACAACTGTGACCTGGCAGGCTCTGGCCACGTTTCAATTAAAAGGTGGCATGATCGTTAATGAAGTCATCGTGCGAGATGAATTGACCATGGTGAAGCAAATGGGCACACCGACCATTAATTAAACGATTGCAAAAACCTGCGGGGATAACATGTGTCGTTATGCCCTGAATATAAGGGAGGTCGTTCCAATGAAAAAACACAATATTGTATCAAAACGCTTTGTCTTGAATCTTCTTGTCATGACGTTGATTTTTTCAATGGTAGTCTGTTCCAACGTTTATAGCGCCAATAGCGCACATACTGCCAAAAAGTTAGAATTTAAAGCCCGTTTAAAAAGTTTCAACCTTTATCGCGCCAAGAAAGCAAAGACCGATGCTAATATCGACATCGTGTTGGCTTATTTCGATGCCATCGATAATAGAGATGCCAGCACAATGCCTGAACTTTTTGCTGTGGACGCCACACAAGATTTTGTCGGGAAAGATCCGATCATAGGGGTTGAGGCAATAGAAGCAAATCTCGCACTGGTATTGTCTCAGTTGGAGTCCATTGAGACGGAGGTTCTTAATATAGTAGCGGAAGACAATACGGTTGGAATTCATGTCAAGCATGTCGCAGTGTTCCCACCTGGCGGGGCATTTAAAAACAGGGACAGTGTTGTTCCAACTTTGATGGTTTTTGAAGAGGCCACAACGATAATCTGGCAGGCAATGGCAACTTTCGAAATAGAAAGTGGCAAGATTATTGAAGAAATAATCGTGCGGGATGAATTGTCCATGTTGATGCAAATGGGACCACTGACGATCGACCGGATTGAAGTGACCGATGGTATTGTCATCCAGAACGTGACGGTGGTAAACACTCGTGATGGATCGCTATTCCACGATAGGGCTGTCGTCATCAATGCTGGAAAAATTCAAAATATCACTGCTGCCACCGTTTTTGTCAGTGGGACGGCGCAAGAGATTGACGCTTCAGGTAAGTATCTTGTGCCGGGCTTTTTGGACATGCATGTACATGCTATGGAAAACGCTGATGCACCATTGACACCTTGGCCGTTGATGATTTCCAACGGAGTTACCGCCATTCGTGAAATGTCAGGATCCGAGGCCATGATATTGCGCGCTCGCCAACTGAATGCCGACAGTGCTGCCGGTCTCATTGACGCGCCCGAAGTCTTGATGGTCCATGGTGGCTGGCTGCCGAATATCATACCGACTGCCGACGGTCTTCGGGTTATGCCATATTCGCCTGAGCAAGGAGCTCAATGGGTGCGAGATCAAAAGGCAATGGGTACAGACTTCGTCAAGTTACTTGCTGGGAGTCCCGAGTCCATATTGGCGGTCTTGGAGGAAGCCAAGATACAAGGCTTGACTGTGGCCGGTCACCTGGACAGCTCTCTTGGCGCGCTGGAGTCATCCAATGCGGGGTGGCACGCAATGGAGCACCTGGGCGCAGCTTGGGGTGTTCTGCTCTCCTGTTCAACCGATGAGGCAAACATTCGGTCATATGCCCTGGATAATGCCTATATCTATAAACCATTCTTACCATATGATTATGTGCCCAGGCGGATTCTTTACTCCGCTTTTACAGATGTCCCTATCTATCAAAGGGTCATTGATACATTTAGCGAAGCTAAGTGTCAGGCGCTGGCGCAGGCTTTTGTTACAAACGATACATGGCAGGTGTTGACACTCACTACCCAACGCTCACACATGCTCGGCCGCGATCCTTTTCTCGCTGATCCGAACATTAAATACTTCGATCCAGCGATAAGGGCCTACCAGGAACTGCTATCGCAGGAATTTGAGGCAACCATTCCTGATGCGATTGCTGAAACGTTTGAGCAATTCTACCGCCTGGAACAGTCAGTCACTGGGCTATTACAACAAAACGGTGTGAAGATGCTCACGGGTACTGATTCTGTTTTTTATGGTTTCAGTCTTCATCAGGAATTCCGTGAGCTTGCCGAGTCAGGATTAACACCACTTGAGATTCTGCAGATGACCACTCTGAACGGTGCCGAGTTTCTGGGCCGTAAAGCCATTATGGGGACGGTAGACGTGGAGAAGAATGCGGACCTGGTGCTTCTCGATGCAAATCCTTTGGAGGACGTTGCTAATCTCGGCAAGATTGCTGCTGTGTTCTTGAAAGGCAAATACTTTTCAAGGACGGCATTGGATAAAATGCTGAGCGATATTGAGGCAGTATACGAATAAGAGATATCACGGTTTGCTTGTCAGACCGGACCTATATAATTCGTCCGGTTTGCAAGCAATGGTGATTCTTATATTAGAAAACAGCGAGAGAATGTTGTTGTGTTGAGTTGTGTGAAAAAATCCTTCTATCCCTGTCTGGATCCAGATCTGTAAATAAGGGACCGCTTCCCTGAGCGAAGAGTTCCGTCTATATGACTCCTTCATTAATCTGTTTTAAGTTAACAATTATTACGCGATCGATCATTGCTGAGCATCAGCGATTACAATATAGTTATGAGCAATATAATATTTTATAATAATGAATATTTAATTTTAGCTAATTAATGAATAAGGAAAATTGTCAAGTATATTTTTTTAATTAAATGGCGATAAAGAAATCTTGTTGTATGTTTAGTTGAAAAAAATCATTCAATATTTAAATAATTACAAGCCTTACAGAATAAAAATCTATCTTTTTTTTAAAAATAAACTTGACAACTATTTTTATGTTGGCTATCAATGAGCACCAAGTCATCATTTAATAATGAAATTACATTCGCAACTATAATATGACGAGCTGAAAAGGTTGCAAAAAGAATAGATGATCTAATAAAATTATAATCTCTCTGAATTGGAGGTCAAAATGAGTAAAGGTAATATTGCAATTGTTGGCATCGGTGAGGTGCCAACCGGAAGATACCCGGAAAGATCCAGGTGGGACATCCTTTATGAGGTTTGTCAACAGGCGGTCCGGGATGCGGGAGTTGACAAGAACGATATTGAAGGAGTCATCACCGTCGCTCCCCAGGCTCAGAACCGTCTCGCTGGAGAAATTTCATTTGGAAAAATACCAGAGGAACTTGGGCTGAACGGATGCAGGGATGTCTGTATTTGTAATGCGGGTGGCGCATCAACGGCCAACTGCCTTCGGCTTGCTGAGCAGTGGATCAACAGCGGTGTGGCAAAGATGGTTCTTATCCCGCATGTCACCGTTCACTCGACTATCCCGTTAGAGGATCTTATTGGTTTTTTTGCTACTGCCGGTATGGATCTGCAGTGGGAATATCCTTTTGGGACCACCTACAATGGAATTATTGGAATGATAACGCAAAGGTATATGTATGAAAGCGGAACCACTGCAGAGCAATTGGCATCGGTTGTTGTTGCTCTTCGGAAGTGGGCTGCCCTGGATCCAAACTCCATGTTTTACAAAAAACCGTTAAGTCTTGAGGATGTGTTGGGTTCCAAGATGGTCAGCACGCCGCTTCGCTCACGGGAATGCAATGTGTTAGGAGACGGTGGTTCAGCCATGATTGTGACCTCTGCGGATCTGGCCGAAAAAATAACGAAAACACCTGTCTATAAGCTGGGTCAGGGAGCTCGGTATTTAGGTGCATGTTCGGTGCTTCGGGATGATTTTTTAATGCAGAATGCGTACCGTGAATCAGCAAAGGATGCTTTTGCTGAAGCGGGATTAATCCCCCAGGACATGGATATCCTTGAAATCTACGGCGCTTACCCCGTATTGCAGTGTATTATTCTTGAGGCTTTAGAGATTTGCAAACCCGGACAGGCAGGAAAGTTTATTATGGAAGGCCATACCTCTCCGGGTGGGAAATTGCCCTGCGCCACCATGGGCGATGCTATTGGACGCGGACACACCGGGTCCGGAGTGAGTACTGCCAATTATGTTCAAACAGCGCGTCAATTGATGGGTAAGGCAGGTGAACGTCAAGTGAAGGATTGTGATTACGCTTTGGCCACCTCAGCTGGCGGGTCAGGAATGAATGCTATCACTACTATATGGGGGAGGAAATTATCATGAAGGAATATACTAAGCCGTTGCCGGTAATGCAATCCTGGAGCCATAAATTCTGGGAAGGCACAAAAAAAGGCAAATTGCTTATTCAGGAGTGTCAAGACTGTGGGACTAAAATATTTTATCCAAGAAAAGCCTGCCCTGAATGCTGGTCTTCAAATCTTGGGTGGTATGAATCAAGCGGGAAAGGAAAAATTTATACGTATTCGATTATGCTGGCAGGTGTTGAGGAAAAGTTTGCTTCTGACCTGCCGTATGTGCTGGCATATATTGACCTGCCAGAAGGTATTCGGATGATGACACGAATTGTGGGATGTGATCCGAAGGCTGTTGACATTGGCATGGATGTAGAAGTTGTTTTTGAAGAGGCAACCGAGGAAATTACCTTACCTTATTTTCGGCTTGTTCAGTGAGCTTGAATATGAAAACGAGCAGTTGGATATTGTCCTGCTCGTTTTCATATTTGCTATGAACAAAAATATTAAAATTAGAACATTCGATAGACATTTTGTCAGGAGACAACGATGAACGAGTATAAGACCATTTCATACGAAATTGGCGGAAAAAATGATGCCGTGTGCAGGATTAATCTGAACCGGCCAGATAAACACAATGCCATTAATCGTCAGATGGCCTTTGAATTGATTCATGCCTTTCGAAAAGTGAGAACGATGGATTCCGTGGGTGTAGTCGTCTTGGCAGGTTCGGGCGGAAAAGCGTTTTGCACGGGCGGAGATTTGGAGATTTTCCCCACTTTGATGGAACACCGGGGCGCGATGAATTGGCTTGCTCACGAGGGTTTCGATGTCCAGAATTCTATTTCTGGATGCGAAAAGGTAGTTATCGGGAAAATCAATGGGCACTGTGTGGCCGGCGGTCTTGAACTGGCATTGTGCTGTGATCTGCTGTACGCAAAGGAATCTGCAAAGCTTGGAGTCACTGAAATTAATATGGGGATTTTGCCGGGCTGGGGAGGAACGGCCCGGCTGGCGAGAAAAATGCCGCTCATGCGGGCAAAAGAGGTCCTTTTCAGCGGCCGTAAAGATTATTCGGCAGCTGAGATGTATGAAATGGGACTGTTGACAAGAGTTTTCAAAGACGAAGAATTTGAAGATAAATTTGAAAGGGCGGTTGAAATCATCGCAGCCAAGTCACCCATAGCGCTTCGAATTGGAAAAGAAATTATGGATCGGTCCGCCGAAGGAGGTAGCTTCGATTCTGCCCTGGCGCTGGAGCGAAACGGCATCCAATGGTTGACGGGTTCCCCTGAGGTTCAAGCCTTTATGGCACAGTTCAAGGAGAAGCCAAACAGTCTGACCAAGGCCCAGAAAAATAAAAGTGCTGCCCTGGATGAAAAATTATAACACATAATGTTTGGATACTATAGCGATTAGGAGTTACCAATGGATTTCAATTTAACCAAAGAACAGGAAATGTTAAAAAAGGAAATGGAGCGGTTCTGTAAGAAAGAACTGAGCAATGAATATGTCTCGTGGATGGACGAAAATGTAAACTTCCCGCCGGAAGAACTCTGGCAAAAATTCACTGATATCGGATTTTTTTCTGCCACTGTACCTAAAGAATACGGCGGGGATTCTATGGGAATGTTTGACATGGCACTGGCATATGAACCGATATGCAAAGCGTCAATGTCTGTTGCTCTTGCAGTCGGTTGTACGACAGGTTTTGGCACAACATTTTTGGTTGAACTGGCAAGTGAAGAACTCAAGCAGGAATATCTGCCCCAGATCGCCGAGGGAAAACTAAAAGCATGTATGGCTCTTACAGAACCTGCTGGCGGCACAGATATATTAGGTTCTATTTCAACATTTGCCGAGGATAAAGGGGATCGGTGGGTGATGAATGGAGAGAAAATATTTATCACCTCTGCCCATGCTTCGGATTTTATGATCGTAGTCTGTAAGACCGAGGAGAACGCCAAGCCTTCAAAATCTCTCAGTATTTTTCTTGTACCATCCAAGACGGATGGTATCAGTTTTACTAAAGTGCCAAAAATAAGTTGTCATCATTGCGATTCGGTAGGGATCACCTTCAAGGACGTCGAAGTCCCAAAGGGTAACCTTCTTGGCACTCAAGGTAATGGGTGGTACGAATCGTTGGCAGTATTGAATCCAGAGCGGATCATGGTTGCCATGATGGGTGTAGGACTTATAGCAGCCGCCTACGAAGAAGCTTTTAATTATGTTAGGGAGCGGCAGGCGTTTGGTGGAAAAATTGGCCGTTTTCAGATACTCCAGAAATATTTGGCTGATATGCTGATAAATTTGGAGAATGCACAAAATCTGACCTATAAATCCGCCTGGTTATGCGATCAGGGCAAACCATATCATTCCGAGGCGACAATGGCGAAGCTTGTGGCTGCCGAGGGTGCCTTAAATGCCGTTACCTACGGTACTGAAATTTTCGGAGGGTATGGAATCTGTACTGAATATCCCATGCAACGCTATCTAAGGGATGCATTTCAAATTCAGTTTTCGCCCATTTCAAATGAAATGTGCCGGAACATGTTGATGCAATTTAAAGGGCTGCCCAAAGCTTGGGCATAGTGTAGAGAGTTATCCCAAAGCTAGGCACATTACGATGGTGTTAAGAAAGGAGGAACCATGTATTTGTTAGGTGATATTCCAAAGAAAGGTGCTGTTCGGTTTCCAGAACAAGAAGCAATTGTTTTCGAAAAAGAAAGACTGACTTTTAAACAACTCAACCAACGGGTAAATAGGTTTGCTAATGCACTACACAACCTGGGGTACAAAAAAGGGCAGCGGCTTGCTGTCTTGTCTGAAAATACGCATAAATTCATGGAAATTTACTTTGCAGCAGCAAAGCTTGGTATGAGTGTCACTCCCTTGAATTTTCGTCTTTCTGATGCTGAAATTGAATACATTATCTCTGATAGTGAATCCATATGTCTTATCGCTGGCAATGGTTATGAAGATCGAATATTGGCAATGAAAGATCGCTTAAGTTGCATCAAAGATATGATCATGATGGACAATAAAGGGAAAGAATCTTTGTTTTATGACGATTTGATTCTGGATGCAACTGACTCTGAACCGGGTATTTCCGTTGATGAAAACGACATGATCGTTCTCATGTACACTGGCGGAACAACCGGTCGCCCAAAGGGTGTGATGATGTCACACCGAAATTTGATGACAGCATTTATAAGCATGGGCTTGACCATGGAATTTAATAGCAGGGATGTCACCTGCTTTATCCTTCCGCTGTTCCATGTTTCTTTCTGGCCTGCCATGACGCTTCTGTTGACTGGTGGAAAAGTCGTTATCTCCAGAAAACCGGATGTGAAAGAAATTTTGACATTAATTTCTATAGAAAAATGTACACATATTAATACCGTGCCCACAATTTACAACTGGCTCTTGCGGGCGCCTGATATTGATCAATATGACTTATCCAGCCTTAAATCCATGAGCTATGCAGGCAGCCCGATGCCCCGAGAAATTTTAAAGAAGTGCATCTCTAAATTCGGACTTGTTTTCGAACAGGCATATGGTTCTACAGAAGCACTTGGCGTAACGTTTTTTCCTGCCAAGGATCATGCGTTTGGTGGAGAGCAATCCAAACGATTGGTGAGTGCAGGAAAAGAAATGCTCTGCGCTGATGTAAGAGTGGTGGATGAAAATGATGTCCCGGTAAAATCGGGTGAAATCGGTGAGGTCGTGGTCTGCGGTAAGCATGTCATGATGGGATACTGGAAGAATTCTGAACTGACAGAAGAAACAGTCGTCAATGGCTGGCACCATATGGGGGATATGGCCTATCAGGATGAAGAAGGGTATCTGTTTCTGGTGGATCGCAAGGCGGACATGATTATTACCGGCGGTGAGAATGTCTACCCAAAAGAAACCGAAGACGTTCTTTATGAACATCCTGCAGTGATGGAATGTGCAGTGGTTTCTGCACCGGATGAAAAATGGGGAGAACGGGTTCAGGCTGTCGTTATATTGATAAAGGGGATGTCGGTTACTCAAAAAGAGTTGATAGCGCATTGCAAAAAGAATCTGGCGGGTTACAAGTGCCCCAAAATTATCGAGATCTGGGATGAATTACCGAAAACTGCGGTCGGAAAAATACTTAGAAAAGATGTGAAAGCCTCATTCTGGAAGGGATCGGCACGGTCCATAAGGTAAAGAAACTATGATGAAACCTTAAGCGAGGAGAAAATTATGAACGATTCAAGCCAAAAATTTCAAACAGATGATTATTTTAAAATCGATCCCGAACCTCATTTGTTAGGGGACATGACTGTCATAAACCATTTTCCTGGAGTACAGATGTGGTGGAAATCAATTGAAGGCTGCAAACGTGCGCTTCTGTCAGAAATTCCACCGAAAGTTTACCAGGATCTTTGCTTTGAAGAGTGGGAGATGCAAAAGACAGCCGACCCACAAGATCTTTTGCGTGCGATGGACAAATACGGGGTGGATATCGCCTGTCTGTTGCCCGAATCAATGATGGATACCACCGGTTATACCAGTCGCTGGTGTACTAACGGAGAAATGGCAAAAATTGTTGAGTCCAATCCGGACCGGTTCATGTATCAACCCAATGTTTCACCGATCAAGCACAAGGGAGTTAAAAATACCATCTGGGAGATGGAGTACTGGGTCAAGGAAAAGGGGGCCAAAATTTTTAAATTTTTTCCACCCGAGGACACCTATATCAATGATCCGGATCTCTGGCCATTTTACAAGAAAGCCGAAGAATTGGACATCGTTCTGGATATCCACACGGGTTTTTGCTGGACACCGCCCGGGAAGAGTAAATATGCCCTTCCGATTCAGATAGACGATGTGGCCAGGGATTTCCCGGGTTTGAAGATCAATGCTTTTCACATGGGGTACCCCTACTGCGATGATCTGAATATGGTCGCCATGGGTCATCCCAATGTATATGTCTGCCTGAGCCTTCTGGTGCCCTGGGCGTGTAATGCACCAAGAAAGTTCGCAAAGATAATTGGAGAAGCCCTTCGATGGGTCGGTCCCGACAAAATTACCTGGGGAACGGATTATGCCGGCTTTGGTCTTCAAGTGGGTGCTGCTGTTCTCGGTCTCCGAGAGTTTCAGATTCCGGAAGATATGCAAAGAGATTATGGATTTCCAGCGATTACCGATGAAGACCGCAGGAAAATATTCGGCGGGAATTTGGCACGGCTCATGGGAATAGATACAACCGTAAGAAGGGTCCCTCAATAGAATATTTCATTAACAAAGAACACCTCATATCACTTAAAGGAGCAGTATCAATGGCAAAAAAAATCAAACTAAAAAAACAGAAATTACAGACTATTACGAGCCCTATAATGGTCGGTCCGATTGAATTGAAAAACCGCATGTGGTTGGCACCCATGAACGAGACTCTGTCCGGCCACGACGGACAGGTTACCGAACAGATGCTGTCTTACTTTGCAGCACGGGCTAAAGGGGGTCTGGGCGTGGTTTCCACCGGTGCTATCATGGGGACAGAATTGGCTTCGAAATATGTCTGGGGTCGTAATACCAATTGTTTTCACGAGGGCCATTTGCAAGGGCTAAATATGTTGACCGAGCGGATCCATTATTTCGGTTCCATGGCTTGCGCTCAGATGAGTATCGGTTTTGGCCGCCAGGGACATTCCCGCAACCATAACGAGCTGGTACCCTCGCCGACAGGGGGGCTTCCTTATGAACTTGCATTGGAAAAACTACCCCATGGATATGCGACTCAGATGAAGAACAGTGAACCTCCTCGCCAATTTCTGGTTGGGCAACAAACCAGGGAGATGTCCATCAGCGAAATCCAGTCTGAAGAGAAGGAATATGCCGCCAGCTGTCAGCTTGCTGTGAAAGCCGGTTTTGATATTATCGAAATCCATGCTCCCCACGGTTATCTGGAACATTCGTTTCTTTCCCCGGTCTCTAACAAAAGAACAGATATGTATGGAGGGGAGTGGCGAAACCGAAAACGCTTTTTAAACGAAGTGGCTGAACAGATCCGTTATGCCTGTCCTGGTGTGGTAGTGGGGGTTCGTATCAGTAATCAGGAATATTTTGAAGGTGGACTCACTAAAGAAGAGATGATCGATTTGGCCCAGGATCTGGAAGCTAGAGGCATGGACTACATTCATCTTTCTGCAGGGGGCGGCTATGAAGAAGCTGGCCATCTTGTGACGGATGCTGATCGGGCTGAACCGCTCCCCGAAATAGCAAAAGAATTCAAGGCAGCGCTTTCTGTGCCTGTAATCATCGCCTCACAGCATAACCCGGTCAAGGCGGATAAAGACATTGCCGCTGGAAAGTTTGATATTTCAGCCATGGGCCGTCAATTGTTTGTCGACCCTGAGTACCCCAATAAAGTCATGGCCGGCGATCTCGATAAAATTAAGTTTTGCGTCCGCTGTAACACTTGCCTGATACGATGTCATGCAGGGATTGGTCCGGCTTGTCCATTGAATCCGGAACTGGGCCGGGAGTATGCGAATCCTGAGTATATGATCGGACCTCGACAAAAGCATGAATCAATAATACCCCCGGGACTGGGCAGAAAGCCGATCCCAGTTATAGATAGGCCTTGGTGGAAATCGGAAATACCCTATGTTGAAAAATTTTGGCGGAAATTCACTGGGCCTGGAACGCGTTAACTCAATAATTAAACTATCCGTGTTTGATATAGAGGCACGGGTAGTTAGACGCAAAGAAAAACTATTTTCGTAGGATGTTGCATAAATAACAGATGCCCATCCATGTTTAGGAAATGAAAAAGCAAAAGGAGGGAATCTGAAAAGTTGGAGATCAATAGTAAATGGTGTTTGGCTATAATTTTATATTGAACCAAAGGGAGGAATGGATGAAAATCGATCGTATAAAACAATTACCCGGATGGAGCTGTATTGCACGCTACTCTGTAAGTATTCTTGTTGTTTTGTTTTTAACTGTTTTCTTAATTCAAAACGCCTACGCAATCCGTTGGGAAAACGGGCAAAATTTGAAAGTCGACCTTGATACCACTATCAGCTACAGTGCTGCAATGCGTGTGGAAGAGCAAGATACGAATGCACTTGCCGTTGTTGATAACGATGACGGTAATCGCAATTTTAAACAAGGGGACATGATCAACAACATGTTTAAAATTGTCATGGAAGCCGATGTCAGATATAAGAATAATTTTGGTGTCTTTGCCCGCGGTCGCTCCTTTTATGATTTTGCTTATATGGGCTCCAACTCCAATGATTCTCCGGGTACCCTTAATACTTCGAGCGGAAACAACCAGGATTTTTCAGAAGAAACCGAAGACCGTCACGGCAGAGATACTGAACTTTTAGATTTTTATGCCTACGGTTCCTGGCAAGCCGGTGAGAATAACATTGACCTGCGGGTAGGACGCCAGGCAGTCAGTTGGGGTGAGAGTTTGTTTCTATTTAACAGTCTTATGACGGCCCAAAGTCCGTTAGATGCGACGGCAGCCAATGTGCCCGGAGCAGAACTCAAGGAATTGGTTCTGCCCGTGGGACAGGTCTACGCCAGTGTGGATGTGTCTAATTTGTTTACGTTCGCTGCTTATTACCAATGGGAATATGAGCCAACCCGCCTAAATGAATCCGGGGCGTATTTTGGTGTTGACGGCCTACAGGGAAACGATATTATGCTGTATTCTGGAGAGCAATTTTTGGCATTTGGAGGAATCCCGAATACAGGTGTTAAAGAGGCAGACGATAGCGGTCAGTACGGTTTGGCGTTACGGTTTGTTGCCGAATCCTTGAACTATACGGAATTTGGACTGTATTTTATCAATTATCATGAAAAGCTTCCTAATCCTGTCATTGCTTGGGCTGGTCCTCCATCTAGTTACTCGTTTACATATGCAGAAGATATCAAAGTCTATGGCTTTAGCATGGGCACGGCTGTGGGTGATACAAATGTTGGTGTGGAAATGACATACCGGCAGGATTTCCCCATCAACGTTGCAGGTCCGACGCCATTGGGTGTTTATGCAAAAGGAGATGTTTTTCAGGGCCAGATGAGCGCGATCGCCTTATTACCCAACATATTGACCGCAGATAAGGTGACCCTGATGGGTGAGATTGGTTTTAATACGGTTTTCAACTACGAAGGTGCAATTAACCCCGGTAAAGACAAAATCTCCTATGGTTTTGTCGCAAAAGTCACTCCTTCATGGGATGGGATTGCACCGGGGCTCGATCTATCAGTGCCTCTTACAGCCAAGGTTAATCCTTATGGTGTTTCCCCAGTTGGTGCAACTTTTACCGAAAATGCGAACAGTTACGGTATTGGATTGGATTTCATCTATAAGCAGATTTACAATTTCGGTGTGTTCTATACCATGTTTACAGGAGACTGGGATGATAATTCAAATACGGACCGTGATTTTATCGGGTTTAACTGTAAATATACGTTTTAACCCAAACCTGATTTGAAAAGGTTATGTGAATTTTGTGTAGCTGTATTTTTTTTAAATTAATGCCTGGTTAAAGGAGATAAAGATGTTAAACAAATGGTTGAAAATTTCTACCCTGTTTGCCTGCTTGTTTCTGGTAAGCTTTACTGGATCGGTCTGGGCCGGTGTGTCGGCTGAGGAAGCTGCAAAACTAAAAACTACCTTGACCCCACTGGGTGGGGAGCGGGCCGGTAATGCTGACGGTACCATTCCTGCGTGGAAAGGTGGGATTACTAAAATACCTGCTGGTTTTGTAAAAAATAAACCCCACATAGACCCCTTTGTTGATGATAAAGTTCTTTTCACTATCACAGCAGCCAATATGGACCAGTATGCGGATAAATTAGCCCCCGGCCAGCAGAATATGTTAAAAAAATGGCCTGATACTTACAGTATTAATGTTTATAAAACCCGCCGTACCCAGTCCGCACCACAGTGGGTTTATGACGAAACTTTTAAAAATGCCACCCGCTCACAGATAACTGAAGACGGGCTAGGTATCAGCAACGCATTTGGCGGGATTGTATTTCCAATCCCCAAGGGTGCAGAAGAGGTCATGTGGAATTTTCTTTCACGCTGGAGAGGTGAGTTTATAAACTGGACGATGGACAACATCATTGTGCCAAAATCTGGTTCACCTTTTGTAAGTGCAACCAGTCTCTTAAATGAAAGAGCTCCAATGTATGATCGTGATATGGGATTTGAAAAGTTCAGTGCCCTGAAAACTCCAACTATCTTTGAGACTGTCAACCAGTACATTGGTCCCCCCCGAAAAAATGGGGAGATTATTCTGGTTAAAGATCCGTTAGATAGTGCTGATAAAAATCGTTTGGCATGGCAGTATTTGCCTGGACAACGTCGTGTGCGACGGGCACCTACCGTAGCGTATGATACACCGAATTCTGGTACCCAAGCACTCATGACCTATGATGATGTGCTTATGTACAATGGCTCACTTGACCGGTACGATTGGAAGATTGTCGGTAAAAAAGAAATGTATATTCCTTATAATTGTTATGGTCAAGAATTAAAAATCGAACCTAAAGAATTGTATCACCCCAACCACCCCAACCCCAAATACTGGCGCTGGGAATTGCATCGCGTATGGGTTGTGGAATCTACTGTAAAAAAGGATGCCCGGCATATTTATGCAAAACGGGTTTTCTATTTGGACGAAGACAGCTGGGCCTGTGCGATGCGAGACGTGTATGATGCCCAGGGCAGTTTATGGCGTACCGCCTATAACGCTTTAAAAAATAATTATGAATTGCCGGGGGTTATCGGGATTCCTTCTATGTTTATTGATTTTTATGCTACGTCTTATATAGCGTGTCAATCATTGATATTACAGGATGGAACTCTTGAATTCGAAAAAAAACTTCCAAGCAAATTCTGGAGTCCTGAAAACATTCGCAGTTTAGGTAAACGGTAATCATAATGAATCTGCACACACTTGCCCCTTAGGTAGGTGTGTGCAGTCCACTCAATAACTAAAAACACAGTATAAGAAAATCCAACAATTGTTGATAAAAGGTTAATTGCATGGAGTATTTTCATCACAAAATAAAAATTTGCAGATTAGAGAATTCTTTGGTTCGCCTGGTAATATCTGTTATGTTTTTTTTCGCATCAACAGTACCAGTGTATTCCCAAACCGATTTGCTGAAACTGCCGGCCAAAAAGTCGAAATTTGCAACGGTCTCACATTTTTTTGACATTGCCAAAGCCGGTTCTCGAATTGTGGCAGTGGGAGAACGCGGTCATATCGTTTATTCGGACGATCACGGTGTCAACTGGACACAGGCAGATGTGCCTGTGCGTGTCAGCCTTACTGCGGTTCAATTTACTACGGCGAAAAAAGGCTGGGTTGTTGGGCATGATGCGGTTGTTCTGCACTCAGAAGATGGCGGCGAAACTTGGACAAAACAATTGGATGGATTTCAAGTGAACCAAATAGAACTTGCCCTGTATCAGCAACGGGTCAAGGCTAAATTATACGAACTGGCCCAGGCTGAAGAAACCCAGAAAAAAGATTTGTCTTACGAGCTGGAAGATTTGCAGTTCAAACTTGAAGATGTTCAGTTTGACAATGAACAAGGTGCCTGGAAACCACTTCTGGATCTGTGGTTTAATACTAACGGGCAAGGGTATGTGGTCGGTGTTTTCGGTACAATTCTTAAAACCAATGACGGGGGGAAGACCTGGCAATCCATAAGTGACCGCATCAGCAATCCCGACGGATATCACTATAAAAATATCACCCGGGCAGGTAATGCTTTGATTGTCGGCGGAGAGATCGGTAATCTCTATCGTTCTCTGGATGACGGCCAAACCTGGGAGCAGTTGAGTTCTCCGATAGAGGCCTCCTTTTTTGGGATGATTGCCGATCAATCAGGCGATCTTGTGATCGGGACCAGTTTTAAAGGAATTTTTGTCTATTCTACAGATTATGGGAGCAACTGGACATCGGGAAAGGCTATAACCATGGCCACTATCGCCGATGGTGTCGGCTTGGTTGACGGGTCATTGGTTATTGTCTCTTATGCCGGAGAAGTATTTAAAATTGCTGTTGATGGCGCAGCTGTCGATGTTCAAAAAATACATCAGGCTAAATTCCCTGGAATGATCTCGGTGGTGGCTACTGAAGACGGTCACTTGGTGGCAGCTGGCCTAAAAGGTCTTCTACGGATTCAACTCCGATGATATTTAAAATCTGTCATCACGCACAAAGGAAAGGATGAAATTTTTATTCATGCAAATAGAAACAAATAAGAATACAAAACAGCAAAATACGAAAAACTCCGGTGAGTCATGGATGGAATGGTTGATTTTCAACCACCGAATCCCTATTCTTTTCATTTTGATTTTGGTAACAGTTTTGCTAGGGTATCAAGCATCACGGTTACGACCTGAATCGAGTTTTTTGAAAATGATTCCCACTGAACATCCCTATATTGCCAACTTTATGAAGCACGAAACAGATCTGGCACAATTGGGTAATTCGGTACGGATTACTGTAGAAAATACTCAAGGAAATATTTTTAATGCCGAATATCTGGAAACTCTTCGTCAGATAAACGACGACGTTTTTTTTATCAAAGGAGTCAACCGGGGAGCGATGGAGTCGTTATGGACGCCCATGACCCGCTGGCTGGAAGTTAATGCCGACGGGTTTGATGGGGGCCCGGTGATTCCGGATTCTTATAGCGGAACTCCTGCCGGTTTGGCTCAAATCAAACTAAATGTAATGCGATCCGGCCAGATTGGTAAGATGATCGCCAATAATTTTAAATCTACCATTGTTTTCGCTCCATTGATGGAGACGGATATCGATACCGGTCAGCCCCTCGATTACTGGGCGCTTTCTAAGGATTTGGAAAAGATCAGAGAAAAGTATCAGAATGGTGCCACTAAAATACACATAACAGGGTTTGCCAAGATCGTTGGCGATATGATCGACGGTTTGACTCAAGTAGTGGTATTTTTTATCATTGCTGTGGCCATAACACTGATTATTCTTTTCTCCTATTTTCGGGCGTTGCGTAGTGCAGTACTGCCAGTACTGGTAGCCATTGTTGCTGTTATCTGGCAGTTGGGCCTGCTTAAAACGTTTGGTTTCGGACTTGATCCGTATTCCATGCTGGTACCCTTTTTGATCTTTGCCATTGCGGTCAGCCACGGTGTGCAGATGGTCAATGTTATGCAGACGGAATGTCTTGCCGGGGCAGAAGGCAAAGTGATGGCGGCCCGCATGACCTTTCGTCGTCTTTGTGTGCCCAGCTTGTCAGCTCTAGTTACGGACGGAATCGGGTTTTTGACATTGTTGGTCATTAAAATTCAGGTGATTCAGGATCTGGCCATTGGAGCCAGTCTGGGTGTTCTGGTGCTCATTGTTCTGGTGTTGTTTCTTCTGCCTATTTTAATGTCCTTTGCCGGTATTAGTCCTAGAGTGCTTAACCGAATTCAAAATTTCAGGGCAGACAAACATCACCCAATATTTTCTTTTTTGGCTAGGCTAACCACACCGCGCTGGGCCGGTATCGCCATTGCGATTGCCATGTTAGCTTATGGTTTTGGAATCTATCATAGCCGTGATCTTCCTATTGGCGATATAGATCCGGGTGCGCCTGAGTTGCGGGCTGACTCCAGATATAATAAAGACAATGCTTTTTTAAGAGAGAATTACGCAACCAGTTCTGATCTATTTATTGTTATGGTTGAAAAAAAGGGGGATCCCTGTGGTGAATATTCCAACCTGGTAGCCATGGACATACTCAAATGGGAGCTGACACATCTGGAAGGAGTGCAAACTGTTCAAACCATGGCCGATGACGTCCGCAAAGTTCTTATCGGGTTTAATGAGGCAGACTTACGGTTCGGGGCTTTAAATCGGCGGACTGAAGTCGTTAACAATGCAATGCAGTATGTGGGCTATGATAAAGCAAACCGCACCTGCACCCTGGCCATGATCCGTATCAACCTGAAAGACCATAAAGCAAGTACCTTGCAACGGGTGGTGGATCTGGTGGAAAAATTTTCTGCTGAATATGATACTGATGATGCCAAGTTTGTCATGGCGGCCGGCAGCGCCGGTATTGAGGCAGCCACCAATATCGAAATTAACAAAGCTCAGTATACCATGCTGTTTTGGGTCTACGGTGTTGTTATACTCGTTGTGTTGCTGGCCTTCAGATCCCCAAAAGCAGTTCTTTGTATTGTTCTGCCCCTGGGGCTGACTTCAGTTTTGTGCCGGGTTGTAATGTTGCATCTGGATATTGGTGTCAAAGTCGCCACATTGCCGGTAATTGCGCTTGGCGTTGGGGTGGGAGTGGACTACGGAATATATATATATGATCGTATCCAGCAGTATATGAAAGAGGGTATGCCCTTGTTTCATGCCTACTTTAATACACTTAAAACCACATGCCGGGCTGTTGTTATAACATCGATCACATTGGCCATCGGCGTATGCACCTGGGTTTTTTCACCTATCAAATTTCAGGCAGATATGGGCTTGTTGCTGACTTTCATGTTCTTGGTTAACATGGTTGGTGCTGTGGTGCTGATACCTGCTATTGCAGGGCTTTTGTGGAAAGATAGAAATAAAAATGCCAATTTGGAAGACCCGTCTGCCTATGATGTTACCTCTAAAGGTGGTACTGATAATTGCAATTGCACGCTTTTTGAGGATGAATCGTAATAAAAATATTAATTTGGAAGACCCATCCGCATATAGACTAATATAAATGGTGATATATTTGCCAAATAAACCTTCCAGCATTCCTTATCACTAAAAAGGGGATTGATAGATCATATCAATCCCCTGATTTTTTGCATATTCTTATCTGGGACTTGAGAGTCTCCATGCATTTGAGGATAGGACAGGGTGAAAATATATAAAAATACAGCTTGAATTTATATCTATAAATTAAAAAAAAGATTAATTGACAAAAAACATAATATTAGCATATTATTAAATAATGATTTATAATTTATTATTAAATAATATATGGGTTTTTTAGGAGTATCTTCATAAATAAAACAGGGCAAAATTTCTTTTATACAACATCATAGAAATGATATCCTGTAAAAAATTATTTTTTATTCATTACTAAATAATGAATGGAAAATAATTTTGTTTAAAAATGCTTCAACTGAAGATCCTGATATTGAGATTGAAGGAAATTGGTATAATGAATAAGACTTATCAGCACAGTCTTTCTGGGAAAATTGCGTTAGTTACCGGAGCATCCAGAGGACTGGGACTGTCAATTGCTTTAGAACTCTGTAAAGCTGGGGCAGATGTTGTCGCTACCGATTTACTAATTAAGAATGATTCGTTGGGCTTGAAATCAGCTTCAAATAATCATGTAGGAGCAAAATCTCTATCAGAGACCAAACAGGGACAGAATCTTTCAATATCCGAAAGAATGAGACCGATGGGTCAAAGAAGCTTGAGTCTAAAAATGGATGTCTCTGATCCGGAAGAAATTCAGCAAGTCATACTAAAAGTAGAAAAAGAATTCGGTGGAATAGATATATTAATAAACAATGCGGGAGTGATGGATAATTTTGCCGTATTAGAAAACCAGTCTCGCAAAATGTGGGAACGTGGTATTGATGTGAATCTTTCCGGGGCTTTCTACTGCACCCAGGCTGTGTGGAAAGGAATGAAAAAAAAAAGATGGGGAAGAATCATTAACATTTCTTCATTTACCGCCAATGGAGGTGCGTATGGTCAACCCGGATATGGTGCCTCTAAAGCAGGCCTGGTCGGACTGACGAGAACCCTTGCCCTGGAAGGGGCAAAATATAACATAACAGTTAACACAGTTTTGCCAGGATTCATTGAAACTGAAACTGTTAAACGTCAAAATCCTAAAGTTTTAGAAAAAATTATAAACAGAGTTGCAATGAAACGTATGGCCAGGCCCGAAGAAATTGCTTCTGTTGTAGCATTTCTGTCTTCTGATGCCACCAGCTATATGACAGGTGCTACTATCCCAATTACGGGTGGAGCTGATCTTTTTGTTTTTTAATATAATCATTATTTAATGCTGCTTACACTTATGGTATTGTAGACAATCGCTGCTTGTACTGATACTGATTAAATTTTTAGGATAACTCAAAGGCCTGAGGTTAAGAACAAACAAAATCTAATAGGAATGTTATGAAAGAAAATACATATATGAGAATAGGAGACCTGTCCAAAAAGTCCGGTGTTTCTAAACAAATGATTCATTTTTATCTTAAAGAAAAGATTCTTCCTGCACCGCTTAAAACGAGCAAGACGATGTCATACTACAATGACAGACATTTGAAAAGGCTTATAGATATACAGTTACTGAGAATGAGGAAACAAAATTCTACCAAATTTTTGAAGAAACACTTTGATGAGTCTAATTCACACCAGAAAGAGGGTAGTGCCAACCAAGATAACTGCTCTGACGAATTAGCATCCTTTCAACACCCAAATATAATCAAAAAGAAACAAATCACACAAGCGGGAATTAAAATTTTTTCCCAAAAAGGGTACTATAAGACCCGGGTTCAGGATATAACTGACGATATTGGAGTCTCAACTGGTTCATTTTACAAGCATTTTGAAAATAAACAAGACTTGTTCATGAATGTAGTAAATGATGTGCTTCGTACTCTGGTTGGTGACACGGCAGCAGCCATTAAACAAGAAAAAGATTATATAAAAAAACTCTACCTTCGCGGAAAAACATTTTTTAATAACTATTCAAAATATTTTGAGATATTATCAATCCTGAGAAGAGAAGTCTCCAGTGATGAGAAATGGGCTATCGAGATTATACGCAAGATCCATTTGGAATTATCCCAGCCACTTATCCAGGAGACCACACAAGCAATAAAAGATGGAATATTAAAAGACATTGATGCTGAACTGTTTGCATATCATCTCATAGGCTTGATTGACATCATGACATTCCGATCAACTTTTGATGAGAAATATGATTTTGAAACCATCTGGAAACATATTGAACAAATGCTTCAAGGTTTAAGAAAGTAATTTTGCCAAAAAAGCGTATCGCAAGCAAAAGGTTCTACAATGAACGATAAAAGTCGTATTGAAGAGTCGTGCACTTTCTTTCATATGAATACTGTTTTTTCCCATTTCAGCGCTGGTCTTTTTCACTGATGACCGGGCAAGACGTTTGAACCTGGTCTATCTAGTGTTTGATATTAAGTGTAGATTGAGCCATCTGTTTTGCTCTGTATATTTTTCATCTGCCAATGACATACTGATACGGATCTACTTCCTCTCTTAAAATTCTCAGCTCCGTGTCTGATGGTGGTATGGTTTCTTGGATTTTATCCAGTTTCAAAAGTTCAAAACTGCAATTTTTTTCAACGTCTTCCAGGTCATATCCTGGGCTTACAGAAATTATTCTCATGCGTTTAGATTCTGGTTCAAAATCCATCACTGCCATATCCGTAATGATTTTATGTGGCCCCGTTCCTAAAGGTAGTCCTGATTTCTCTCTGGAATTTCCACCCTCAAGCCATCCGGGTGTGGTCCGGAAATCAAGTTTTTCTACAAACCGCCTGGAATCCTGTGGGGTCATGACCATTGTCTTCCAGCAAAAAGAAGCAAAGTCATTTGCGCCGCCACTGCCAGGGAGCCTTACTTTCGGGTGAACATAGTCCCCGATAACCGTCGAATTAAGATTTCCATACATATCTATCTGGGCACCGCCAAGAAAGGTGTAATCCACAAACCCCCGCGCACAGTATTCCATGGCATTTGCCATGCTATCGGCCATTACCGCTTTGTATATGGTTCGGGAATCTCCAACTGATATCGGCATTTCAGGCAATTCAGGGCTGAACCCTCCTGCTTCAAACAGGATTACCAGGTCAGGCGAGGTGGTTTTCTGGGCCAGCATGGCTGCCGCACATGGGGCTCCTGTTCCCACCCCGACGGTGGCTCCGTTTTCAAGTTCCCTCGCTGCCAGGGTAATCATCAATTCCATTGCATTATAGCGTGTCATCGGTTCTTTATTTCTCCTTGTGCAAAAGCAATTCTTTGGCGCGAAGCGATCTCATTTTCGAGATCCCGCCGTTGAGTGCGATATATTCTTCATGGTTTGAGCACTCAAAAATATTTCGTTCCAAAAATTGTTTAAATTTTTCAGTGTCTTTTTCAACTATAAGCCATTCTTTTAAATGATCCTCATCCGAAAAATACTTATAAGCCATGGTCCCTGGGTAAGCTCCGCCAGGCACTTCACATACGGCATCAACAAGATGAAAAGGGATTTTTGTTAAAGAGGGGTCCCGCTTTATTTCTTCCGTAGAAATAAGTCTCTCAGTGGTTATAATTACCCTTTTTGATGCGTTTGCCAACTCAATATCTGCGACTGAAATCCCCTTAAAACGGCAGTTACCATAAATGTCTGCTTCATGGACATGAATGATGGACACATCTGGAGAAAGTGCCGGCAGTAAAACCATCTTTTTTTCGGTGAAAGGGCACTTTATCGTTTTTGCGGCACTATGGTTAAATGTGTCGGTACCCATCATATTTCGGGTCGGTAGAAATGAAACTCCCATTGCCGCAGCTTTTAATCTGAGCGCAAGGCTATAATTTGTCCACTCGGTAACCTGGACCTTTCCGCTTTCCAAATATTTTCTAGAGCAGGTCGAAAGCCCTCTGGCCTCCAGTCCGACCACATATGCGACATCTATGTGGTCATAAACTTCTCCTGCGCTGAGTATCTGCATATCGTGGGTTGCTGTGTGACCAGCAAGCCCCATATGTTTTTTCTCCTGACGGACGATTTCATGGCAGGCGGCCACCGGTGTCCTGTTTGCTCCGAATCCACCGATACACAGGTAATCTCCATCGTGAACAAAGGTTGCCACAGCGTCCTTGAGATCCATCTCTTTTCTGGTCATCTTTCGGGATTTACCATGAAAAAAGGCTCTGATTTTATCAGGATCGGGGTCCATAAACAGTCGTTCTGTCCCCTGATTAATGACTTCCATAAGGCGAAACTCCTTTGTGCAATTTAATGACATATTTTTTTGGGTTATATCTTTGGTTAAAAAACAAACAGGTCAGCTCCGCCGGTTACCGGAATAGCCGTACCGGTCATATAGCTTGCCTCATCTGATGCCAGAAACGACACCAAAGGGGCGACCTCTTCAGGCGTTCCCATTCGTTTGACTGGAATGCTTTTCTGAATTCGCGTTTTCATTTCAGTGTCATGCAGGTTAATGGCTTCGGTGGCAATAAACCCCGGCAAAACAGAATTCACCGTGATACCGTATTTGGCTCCTTCAAGGGCAGCAGATTTTGTCAGACCGATAAGGCCCGCTTTAGAAGCACCATATCCTGGCTGTGCAAAGGCGCCGCTTAAGCCGACAAATGAAGAAATATTAATGATTCGGCCCCATTTTTGAGATTTCATATTGGGCCATACTGCACGAATACAGTTGAACGCGCCTGTTAAATTAACATTCAGATCTCTTTGAAACATTTTGGGGGACTGATTTTCCATCATGGCAATGTTATCCATGACACCTGCGTTGTTCACCAGAATATCAATAGTGCCAAACTGGTCTTTGATATGATTAACCACATCTTCAATCTTGGGAAAATCTGTGACATCCATTTTCAGTGCTGTGCTTCGCACGCCCAATTGTGCAATTTCTTCGCTGGTTTGAAGTGTTCTGACAGCGTCAGATCCCGAAAAATGGGCAGATAGAGAACTGTAGGATTCCAATTTTGCCCTATCCTCACAAGTGCCCTCAATAAGCAAATCTGTAACAATGACATCGGCACCGGCTTTCCCCAGTGAAAGTGCAATGGCCCTGCCAAGACCTCTTGAAGCTCCTGTCACAAGGGCAATTCTTCCATTCAGTGAAATCATGATATACTATAATGCACTCCTTTTTGCTTCCTGCATGTGGTGGGCCATCTGATTCATTCCTATTTCTCTTCAGTATTTTTTTTGTAAAAACATATCATAGACTGACGAGTCAGTCCAAGGTATATGGCACCCGTTTACATGTCAAGTATTATTTTGTTCACCAGAGATTGATCTGTTTTTTATATTTGCTACCTTATATATGATTATGTCTTATTTTGTGGAGGTCTTCGACGAATATCATTCGATAGCAATATGCCCATTTGGGGTAAATCCCGATATTTAAAATACATATGAAAGCGAATTTTTTTGTTTAAAAAATAGGACGGTCAAGTCGGTCCGTATGATTTAGATTTGACATAAATAATTCAATTATTGTAATTATATTTATGCTATGGAAGATAACCAATTGAATAAATACCATAAAAACATCAGTGGCCAGTTTTTCTATGCCATAAAAATGTAGTATGAAAAAATAAATCAAGTATATGATATGGATAATGCTTGACATAATATTTCGCACTGTATAAGAAAGGACTGACGCGTCAGTCTGATACATATTTGTGTTCAATGTAAGAGATAGAAAATAACTTAATTATACAGGCAGGGAAAATTGTAAAATGAATAAAAGAAGGCAACCTTCAAACAATAGATATAAAAGAATAAAACGATTAGTTTATTTTCAAATTTGCGCGATACTATTTTTTGGAGCGACACACTTTGCAGAATGTCTTGAATTGGACCTGCTGAAGATACCTTCTGTGGCATCTGATAGGGCAGAAAGTTCCATATTGATGGATGTGAAAAGAGTTGATTCTCGCATGGTAGCAGTCGGTGAATGGGGACATATTCTCAATACAAAAACAACGTGTAAAGGCTGGTTCCAGGCCCAAGTTCCTGTCTCAGTCGCCTTGACGGCAGTTTATTTTCCGAACAGTACGAAAGGGTGGGCCGTTGGGCATGAAGGTGTGGTACTGCATACCGAAGATGGGGGGGGAATCTGGGTAAAGCAGTTGGACGGAAACCAAATTAATAAGCTGGTATACGATCAACTTGTGCAGCTAATAAAAGATAGGAAACAATTTCTGGAAGACCAAAAAGGAAGCATGACTGTTGCGGCACAAAAAAACCTGGAGAACGAAATAGAAGATTTGGGTTTTTTTTTAAGTGATGCAAAAATGGCACTCAGGGAAGGGCCCACAAGGCCTCTGATGGATGTCTGGTTTAAAAATGAACAGGAAGGCATTATTGTCGGGGTTTTCGGAATGATCCTTAAAACTTCGGATGGTGGGAAAAGTTGGGAACCGATGCTGGATCGCATTGAAAATCCTAATGGATACCATTACAACGGCATCTTTCGTTCAGGAGAGAACCTGTTCATTGCCGGGGAGATGGGTTTACTATTTCGATCAAAAGACTTCGGTAAAACTTGGGAACAGTTGAGACTTCCTTACGACGGGTCTTTTTTTGGCGTCATTGGAGATCCTGAAGGGACCTTTGTTATTACTTTCGGATTAAGGGGCAATGTCTGTTATTCCCTGGATGGTGGTGAGGTATGGCAGCATAAAAGCGTTGGACGATCTTCATTTTCCGGCGGCACATGGCTGTCTGACAATAGACTATGTCTGGTAGCAGTGGACGGCTCCATATACATCAGCCCGGATAAAGGAGAAACTTTTAAAGTGCTGTCGGAAAAATTTCCTTCAGCGATCAGTGCTGCCCAATCCGGTGATGATGAATTAACAGTTATCGGCCTTAACGGTTTAAAAAAGATTCATATAGAAAAATAGAAATAGATATGAAAAAGGAAATTCAAATGGCTGAAAATGAATCATCATCCGAAATCCGAAAAGTTCAACCGGATGACGAAAATAAACATAGTGCTGTAGCAGATCAAAACATATCACTGGGAAATAATCAAGATTACCAAAATGGGGCACCATTCATGGAACGTCTCCTCTTTTCCAGGCGAGGGGTTTTTCTAACGATTTTTATCATGTTTACCCTGTTTTTTGGATACCAGATGCTTCAGATGAAACCTGAAGCCAGTTATTTGAGAATGATTCCAACATATCATTCTTATATTAAAAATTTTCTGGCTAATCGGGATAGCCTTAAGTCACTGGGAAACTCTGTCCGTATCTGTGTAGAAACCACAGAGGGAAATATTTACACAAAAGAGTATTTGGAGACACTAAAAAAAATAACAGATGAAGTTTTTTTTGTGCCCGGAGTAAACCGGGGAGGTGTAAAGTCCTTGTGGACACCACAGACCCGGTGGGTGGAGGTTACGATTGAGGGGTTTGAAGGTGGAGAAGTCGTGCCGCCGAACTATGACGGCAGCCAAGAGAGCTTGGACCAGGTCCGAATGAATGTGATAAGGTCCGGGGAGATCGGTGGCATTGTTGCCAATGACTTCAAGTCCAGTATAATTATAGCTCCCTTAGAGGATATTGACCCGATAACAAGAAAACCCTTGAACTATCGCGAATTTTCTAAAAGAATCGAGGCCATTAGAGCCCAATTCCAAAACGACACTATCAAAATTCATATAACCGGTTTTGCTAAAATTGTCGGAGATTTGATTGATGGATCTACACGGGTGGGACTGTTCTTTTTAATGGCATTTTGCACACTTTTGTTGCTTTTATGGTTTAATTCGAGATGTGTTAAAAGTACTGCCATGCGAGCCATATCTTCTATTACTGCAGTGATATGGCAACTGGGAATTATGAAACTGTTCGGTTATGGTTTGAATCCCTATTCCATGTTGGTTCCTTTCCTGATGTTTGCACTAGGTGTCAGCCACGGTATTCAAATGTTTAATGCACAGGCCCGGGCGATGATTGGTGGGGCCGGTAAACTGAAGGCTGCACGGCTGGCATATCGCCAGAACTATATTCCGGGGTTGGCAGCCCTTTTTACCGATGGCATTGGATTTGCGCTATTGATGACAATTCGTATCGGTGTGATTCAGGACATCGCTGTCGGTGCGACCATCGGTGTGGCGGTTGTTGCTGTCACCGACTTGATGTTTTTACCTATCCTTATGTCTTATTCTGGAATCAGTCCAAAAACCATCAAACTAGTGGAAAAACGCAGTGCTGGAACAAATCATCCCGTGTGGAGCTTATTGTCTAAATTTGCTGAACGGAAATTTGCCACATTGGCTGTTTTACTAGCAGTGATCGGTCTTGTGGGAGGGCTTTATCTTCGAAAGGATCTGAAGGTTGGTGATCTGGACCCCGGTGCTCCGGAATTGCAAGCGGACTCCCGGTATAATCTGGATAATGCCTATATGAACGCGAATTATTTTACCAGTAGCGATGTCTTTGTAGTGATGCTGGATACTACCCTCCCTAAAAAGGACAGCGACTATTCTGTTGTTGTGGCTACTCAATTGCTAAAAAATGAGCTAATGCGCCTAAAAGGGGTTCAAAATGTACTAACCCATGCAGATTTTCTTAAAAAGATGAATTCCGCCTTTGTGGAAGCGCATTTAAAATGGGTTGCTCTGCCAAGAAGTAAAGTAACGCTTGAAAATCTGATTACCAAAATCCCACATAATTTTAAGCCGTTGGATTCAAAAATCACCCCCATAATGATATTCTTAGATGATCATAAGGCGGAAACATTAGAACGTGTTGTTACCACCGTAGAGGAGTTTACGTTAAAGTACGGCTCAGAGGAAATGACGTTCCTTTTAGCAGCGGGCAATGCGGGAATCGAGGCAGCCACCAACATTGAGGTTGAAAAGTCGTTGCTGCTGCTGACCATTCTAATATATGCGGCAGTATTTCTCACATGCCTAATCACTTACAGAAATTTTAAAGCAGCAATATGTGTTGTGGCGCCACTGATGATCACTTCTGTTTTATGCGAGGCCGTTATGACCATAGCAGGGATCGGAATCAAGGTGGCCACTTTGCCGGTCATTGCTGTTGGTGTTGGGATTGGGGTAGATTATGGGATCTATATCTACAATAAGCTTATTTATTATCGAAATGAACAGGGTTATAAATTGAAAACCGCCTATTATCTGACATTGAACACTACTGGGCGGGCAGTGGCCTTTACTGGAATTACCCTTTCCATTGGTGTGGCAACATGGGCGTTTTCTCCTATCAAGTTCCAAGCCGATATGGGGTTATTGTTAACGTTCATGTTCTTGTGGAACATGGTGGGTGCTATGGTGTTGCTGCCAGCATTGGTTCATTTTTTGATAAAAGACAAAAAACAAAAGATAAATGAAACAGGAGCTAAAAAATTAAAGTATTTGGTCAAGGAATAGGTGTGTTATTCAGCGCTCCGGATTTTGGTTCTATTTTTGCGAGGGCGCTCATGTTTCACTGACATGGTTAAACTAATAAAATAATCATATAACAGCGCGGAGGAATAAAAATGGCAGGGATGGACAGAAGAAAATTTCTCAGAGGGATTTTCCTGGGAGCAGGAGGCGTTCTGGCAGGTACTGCGGGTCTAAAAGCTTTAAAAGGGGACTTTGGGATTTATACAAATCCGGTGGGTTTGCCGAAAACCATTCCGGAAATGCAGGCAGAAATGAAGCTGATTTTACTGGGTACCGGTATGCCTATGGCAAGCATTTATCGGTCAAAACCTGCTCAGGTTATCCTTGCAGGGAAAAAGGTGTTTCTGGTTGATTGCGGCGCAGGGGTTGTAACAAGGCTTGTGGAGGCAGGTGTCGCACCTGAACGAATAGAAAACGTTTTTATCACGCATCACCATAGTGATCATACATCCGGATTTGAAAATGTATTAATCAGTTCGTGGAACTCCGGCCGTCATACGCCGCTAAACGTTTACGGACCAGGAAATACAAAAGATATTATGGGTAAGTTAATGGAGCACTTGAACTGGGATATCCACTTACGCGTTACCCAGGCGAGAAATAACCAGCAAGGCGCTGAGGTGAATTATGTAGAGATGGAAGAAGGCATTATCTATGAAAAAGAGGGGGTCAAAGTTACCGTTTTTCCCGTTGACCATGGGATTGTAAAGCCAGCGGTTGGATATAGATTTGAATACAAAGGAAAGACGATTGTCATTTCAGGCGACACACTTCCATGTGAGAATATGGTCCGCTATTCTGAAAATGCGGATGTTCTCGTCCATGAAGCATACAGTAAAAGGTGGCTTGATAAAGCAGTAAAAAAGTTTCCAAAAATAAAAGAAACTGCTGAAGGGGTCGTTCAATATCATAGTTCTACGTTTGAAGCAGCTGAAATAGCGCAAAGAGCGAACGTCAAACACCTGGTGTTTACCCATTTAATTCCAGCACCATCCCCAGTGTGGTATTTTGAAAAAGACTGGGTAAAAGGGGTTTCAGAAAAATATAAAGGAAAGGTAACAGTCGGTCGGGATCTTATGGTTTTTTAATACTAAAGGAGGCTGAAAAGCCAATGGATAAAGCGTTGAAAAGGGCAGGTATTAAAGAGAAGTATTTTCACACCGGCGAGATTATCATGAATTATGTTGCCGGCCCGCCCAATGGGATACCCTTGGTATTCATACCGGGGCAAACGGTGACATGGGAAGAATATACATTGATTATGCCCAAGCTGGCAGACCGATTCCAAGTATTTGCTGTTTCTTTACGGGGGCATGGCAAGTCCAGTTGGACACCTGGCAAATATACGTTCAACCAACTCGGTGAGGATATGACCGAATTTCTAAAAGGAGTTGTGGGGAAGCCTGCCATAGTTGCTGGAAATTCATCTGGCGGGGTGTTGACCTCATGGCTGGCGGCAAATTCTCCGGAATGGGTCAAGGCGATAGTTCTTGAGGACCCAGCTCTGTTCACCAGTGAATGGCCTGCGATAAAGGAGACGTGGGTTTATGATATGTTCCTGGGATTGACCCGAATGGCCGTTGCAGGTGGTGGAGGCTACTCAAGGTTTTTCCTTGAGCAATTAATGAGGGCGGCTGAGGATGCCAAGGGTGTGATGGATATGAAGGTGCCACCCAAGCCGATACAGAAAATCATCGCCTGGTGGATAGCAGTAAAACAGGCTTTTTTCCCAGGTAGCCCCATAGATTTAAAAATACTGCCTAAACCCATACGGATATTGGCCAGAAGCACTTCACAATTTGACGGCAATTTTTCCAGGGCGTTTGTAGAAGGTACAGCGGGTGAAAATTTTGATCACGCAACGACACTTGCCAAGATCACACAGCCGATATTGTATTTGCATGCAAACTGGTTCATGCATCAGGGGCGGCTTTTGGGCGCTCAAGATGATAATCATGTCGCACGTGTTAAATCACTTGTTAAAGGTCCGTGGAAATACGTACGGTTGGACTGCGGGCATGCTGTTGCATTGGAGGCGCCTGTTGAAGAAGCCAGGGAGATCTTAAGTTGGGTTGATGGGTATGTGAAATAGGATTTTCAAAGGGACCTGTTTCATTGCCGAAGAAATATTAATCTGTTTTTTTATGGGTAATATAGTAAATGTTGTCTAACGTTTTAATTGCTTCTTCAAACGTATACTTATTATCCATAGTAAGGCGATAAGCGACGGCCTCTGCAGCTCCAATCATGGCAAATGCAGTGAGTTCAGGATCAAATTTCTCATAAAGTCCAAGATCATTGAGCATTTTAAGATCCTGGATAACTGGCGAAGCAATTTTGGCAGTAATATCATCAAATTTTTGTGACATGTTATCTTTATTGCCAACCAGTGCAGCACGGGCCAATAACAAAATGTCTTTAATGCGTGGGTAGGCCCGTAAAAATGCGTATCCTCTCATCCTTAATTTATTTTGAAGATCAGTTTCTTTGTTTATTTTCGGAAAATCCTCTTTCCAAAGATCCTGAAAGATATTATCTATGCAGGCCAAAAATACTTCTTCTTTGTTTTTAAAACTAAGGTAAAAAGAGCTTTTCCCAATGCCCAGCTCATCCGTAATATCGCTGATCTTGGTTTGAAAATATCCCTTCTCTGAAAATACTTTTGCTGCAGCTTCAATAATCAACCGTTTTTTCAATTCTTTATCTCTAATTTGTGTTTTAGGCGCTTTTGGTATTTGAACGACAAGAGAGGGATCTTTGTCTGATTTATTTGATAAGAATTGTTTAATGATATGCAGGGATAATCCTTCACTGCGCATCGATTTGATTTGCTTTAACAATTCTAAATGTTCTTCTCCATAGTAGGCAATTTTTCCAATCTTTTTTTCAGGAGGAGGAAGAAGTTCAATTCTTAAGTAGTAATGTATTGAACTGCGAGATATACCACTAATTTTTGAAAGATCTCCAATTTTCATATTAATTGCGTTTTTATTCATGGCAATGTGCTTCCTTTAATCTTATATTTTATTTCAGCGGGTAGCAATCTGAATGCTTATCTGCTGTGATTTCAAATAGTCATGAGTCTCCAGATGCCCCCTAACCCCCATGAATGGATACATAGTTATTGCCTTAAATGAAGACGACCTCACGATATTAAATTTGTTGACAAATTATATATAAAATATGTGATACAAAGTCAACAAAATACATATAAAATATACCATACAACTGATTTTTTGCACCCATAGGTGGATAAATTAAAATAATTATATTTATCTTGAAGATGTTTGGTTTGAAAGGGTGTTCTATAACGAAAGAACGATGGAGTATAAGATTGTAGTTTTGAGGTAGAAACCAGTCCGATTTATCTGATAGAATCATGCACCGATTCTTTATTATCGCGTTTTTATCTCTCCCTCATCCTAGTCTAAGCGAAGCATTGGCCTGATGATTCTTTCGTAGATGTAGTCCTCGACATCTTTATTTTTATATTTATTATCCAGAGTCAATCGCAATGCCATGATTTCAACTAAACCTGTCAGTGAGTAGGCAGTGAGATCCGAGTCCACCGGTTTAATGATGCCTTCATCCACAGCGGATTGAATATCTATAATCACAGGCAAAGTTAGCCCGTGATAGATACTTTTAAATTTTTCCGCAGACCAGGTGCTTCCGCGCGTCACCTCGGCGCGTAGTTGGTTTAAAAGCTCGCTGTATTTGGTGTAGTTGTTATAAAAAACTCTCCCTCTTATCCTCATCCTTTCGACAAAATCTTTTTCCTCTTTCAAGGCGATTGCCGCGTCTCCCACGATGGTCCGGAACACTTCATCGATGACTTCAATAAACAGCTCATGCTTGTTGCTGAAATAAATATAAAAAGTTCCGGTTGATATCTTCAGAGCGTTGGTGATGTCTGATATTTTGGTCTTGTGGTATCCGTTTGTGCTGAATATCTCGATGGCCTTCTGGATGATCATCTGGTGTTTTTTCTTTTTTTCCCGTGTGGTGGGGGTCGGCTTACCAAAAATAGAACTGTCTTCACTTTCAGACCCTGAAAAAGTTTGATCCCTGGCCAAAGCGAGTTGCTCTTTGAGAAATGCAACTGGAACCCGATTGCCTTTTTTTAATTCTTTAATTTTTTTTAACTGAACCAAATGACTGTTATTATAATACGCCATGGTTCTTCCTGTTTTGCGCGGAGGATGAAGAAGCCCGCGACGGAGATAAAAATGTATTGTGGTCCTAGATGTTTCTGATTTTGTTTCCAATTCTTTTATTTTCATGGTCGCTCCTTGTGAACTATCGTTTTTGTACTCTGATAAAAATCAGATATTCGCACCAGCATTAATTGTGTACTTAAAGGGGGCAAGGCTAAAATTTATTTCAATACTCTGGTTTTTGATATTCATAGAGTATGTCGAATCTGCATGCGGTTCCTATTTGAATAAACACTTATTGGTCAATTTTTTATTCGAACTGTGAGAAACAAAGTTTCATTAGCTTTGGTTCGATATATCATATGAATCGTTATTTGGCCACCGTGAAAATTTTTCCAAACGACTTTTTCTGTAGTAAAAAAACCGAATTATCATTTCAAGATCCCTGAAAAAACAAATATCAAGACTATAGTTTTTAACTCTACAGATTTCGGATGCCGCGAATGCTTTGTTTTCAATATTTAAGATATGAATCGAATTTCTATCATCTAAAATATATATAAAATTTAGTGGGTTACAAGGAATCACTCGAATGTAACTTCAAGCGTTTTTTGCGTTGACATAATTTTTTCTTTGCATTACTAAACTATTGGAAATGAGGTTTCATTTTCTATAGACAAGCGAGTGAGATCGAAACAGTCCGGGCAAATTTTCTATAGAGCCCGTTAAGAATAAATACAAGGAGATGTTATGAATAAACCAAATTTAGCGATCATTGGTATCGGTGAAGTCCCCACGGGGATATATCCGGATCGTTCCAGGTGGGATATTATTTACGACACCTGCATTTCAGCGATTAAAGATGCAGGCATTGATAAAAATGAGGTGGAAGCGATTGTCACAGTGGCTCCCCAGGCGCAACCGGAAATTTATGCAGAAATTTCCTTTGGTAAAATTCCTGAAGAGTTGGGATTGAAAGGATGTAAAGATGTATGTTCGTGTAACGCAGGTGGGGCATCCACATCAAATTGTTTGCGGCTGGCTGAACAACTTATTGAAAGCGGGGCTGCAAAGTACGTTCTGATTCCGCATTTGACCGTACATTCCACCATTCCAACTCCGGATCTGATTAATTTTTTTGCGAAAGCCGGTATTGACCGCCAGTGGGAATATCCGTTCGGACAGACTTACAATGGGATTATTGCTATGTCAACCCGACGATATATGTATGATTCAGGGACGACCCCCGAAGAAATGGCTTCTGTTGTAGTCTCTCTTAGAAAATGGGCAGCGCTTGATCCCAACTCTTTATTCTATAAAAAAGAAGCACCTTCCATCGAAAAAGTGCTTTCTTCCGGCATGGTCGCATCTCCCCTTCATAAAAGTGAGTGTAATATGCTGGCGGACGGAGGGGCTGCCATGGTAGTCACTTCCGCTGAAAATGCAAGGAAATTGGGCACCCCTTCAGCATTTAAATTGGGTGAAAGTTCACGGTATTTTAGTGCGTTTACTACAACACGCAACAATGAGCAGTCCCGGATTGATATGCGTGATGCAACGTTTGAAGCGATAAAACAGGCGGATATAACCACTTCAGATATCAATCTTTGGAATGTTTACATGGCTTACCCTGTAGGCCATCCGGTTTTGATGGAGCTTTTTGGCCTCTGCGAACCCGGACAGGCCGGCAAGATGTTCATGGAAGGGCATACGTCTCCCGGAGGTAAACTTCCCTGGGCCACCATTGGCGATGCCGTCGGCCGGGGCCATACCGGTTCCGGTGTGAGTATGGCCACCTATGTAGACACTGCTCGCCAACTGATGCGTAAGGCCGGAGAACGACAGGTAGAAGGGGTAAAATATGTTTATCAAAATACATCCGGTGGATCCGGCATGAATTTCATAGCAACAGTTTGGGGGAGAGAATAATTATGACTCAGAATCAAAAACCTGTTCCTGTAATGCAGCCGTGGAGCAAAGAATTCTGGACGGGAGCTAATAAAGGAAAATTGCTCGTTCAGCATTGCCAGGACTGCCAGGCAAATATCTTTTTCCCTAAAAAAGTATGTCCTGAATGCTGGAGTGAGAACCTGACCTGGATTGAAGCGAGCGGCAAGGCAAAAGTTTACAGTTACACTGAAATGGTGGATATGGTCGAACCCGTGTTCTGGGGAGATTTGCCTTATATAGTAGCTATGGTGGATTTGCCAGAAGGTATTCGTATGACCTCCCGTATAGTGAACTGCAACCCAGAGAATGTTCAGATTGGAATGAATCTGAAGGTGGTATTCGAGCAATTAACCGATGATATTTCAATGCCCTATTTTCAACCTGCAGATGAATCCTTGCGACTCGAACCTTCAGAACATGAAATCGACGGAATGGCTCCTGAAAATAAGGAAACTGGCATTAAAATGAGGAAACCGACATGAATCCAGACAATTATCGGACCATCATTTATGAGCTCGGTGGGATCAGTGATGGCGTCTGTACGATTACCCTGAACCGCCCGGAAAAATACAATGCAATTAACCGGCAGATGGCAAAAGAGTTAATTGATGCTTTTCGCAGGGTCCGGGATTTGCCGTCCATTGGGGTGGTCCTTTTGGCAGGTGCCGGAGGCAAAGCGTTTTGCACCGGCGGTGACCTGGAAATTTTTCCATCACTGGCTGAACATCAGAACAGTCTAAACTGGCTTGCACACGAAGGGCTTGATATCCAACGCGCTATCAGCAGTTGTGAAAAAGTAGTCATTTGTAAAATTGATGGTCATTGCCTTGCCGGTGGTCTTGAAATTGCCCTGGCCTGTGATCTTTTATACGCAAAGGAATCCGCCCGTATCGGGACCACGGAAATCAATATGGGAATTCTCCCCGGGTGGGGCGGTACTGTCCGGCTGCCCAGAAGCATGCCGATTTTCAGAGCTAGGGAGCTCATATTCTCCGGCAAGAAAGATTACACCGCAAAAGAAGTTTATGACATGGGGTTGTTAACTCGTGTTTTCCCGGATGAAAAATTTGAGATCGAGTTTGAGAAAGTTGTTAAAAATATCGGGTCCAAAAACCCAAATGCACTGCGGATGGGAAAAGAAGTCATGGCAAAGTCAGTTGACGGGTGCGATATGGAAACGGCCTTGGCCTTAGAGCGCAATGCCATTCAGTGGTTGAGCTATGCACCTGAAATTCAGGCCATGTTAGAACCGTTCAGAGCTAACCCAAGCCAGATGACTCAACAGCAGAAGAACAACAATCTTGCATCAGATAGTAAATAAATAAGGATAATTAAATGGATTTTGGATTAACCAAAGAGCAGGAAATGATTCGCAAAGAGATGAAACGTTTCTGCAAAAAGGAACTGAATAAAGAGTATGTCCAGTGGATGGATGAAAACGTAGATTTTCCGCCGGATGAGCTGTGGCAGAAATTTGTGGATATCGGATATTTCAGCGCGGCGATACCCGAAGAGTACGGTGGTGACAATATTAGCATGGTTGACATGATGATTATGTACGAAGAAATCTGCAAGGCATCCATGTCTGTGGCTCTGGCTGTGGGTACCACAGTGGGATTCGGTGCACGCACCATTGCCGAACTGGGGAACAAGACCCAGAAGGATGAATTCCTGCCAAAACTGGCCGAAGGTAAGCTCAAGATGTGTATGGCCCTGACTGAACCAGGTGGTGGGACAGATATTATCGGTGCCATGGCCAGCACAGCAGAGGAAAAAGACGGTCGTTGGGTGATTAACGGAGAAAAAGTGTTTATCACGGCTGCTCATGTTTCTGACTACATGGTTGTGGTCTGTCGCACCGATCCGGATGCCAAGCCGGCTGAATCCATGTCCGTATTTCTTGTACCCTCAAGCGCTCCGGGTATTACCATCACCCGGATTCCTAAAATCAGCTGCCATCATTGTGATTCAGTGGGCATTTCTTTTAATAATGTTGAAGTGTCTACTGACAGTATGCTCGGCAACCGGGGGACCGGTTGGTACGAGATGCTCACTGTGCTGAATCCTGAACGTATCGGTTGTGCCATGATGGGGGTTGGGCTTATGGCAGCCGCGTATGAAGATGCCTTTGAGTACGCCAAACAAAGGCAGGCGTTTGGCGGTCCCATCGCTCGGTTTCAGATTCTGCAACACTATCTGGCGGATATGTATATTAACCTGGAGAATTCACGAAACCTTACCTACAAGGCTTCCTGGCTCTGTGACCATAAAAAGCCCTACCACCTGGAAGCGACCATGGCCAAACTTGTTGCTTCAGATGGGGCATTGCATGCCGGCCGGTTCGGAGCTGAGATCATGGGCGGATACGGGATTTGTGGGGAATATCCGATGCAGCGTTACCTCCGGGATGCTTACCAGCTCCAATTTTCACCAATTTCAAATGAAATGAGCAAAAATATGCTCATGCAGTTTCAAGGAATGCCCAAATCATGGGCATAAAAAGGAGACGCTTATGTATACATTAGGGGATATTCCACGGAAGAGCGCTTCACTTTTTCCGAATTCAACTGCAATAGTTTTTGAAGGTAAACGGCAAACCCATTATGAACTCAACTGCCGTGTCAACCGTTTTGCGAATGCATTGACTCAAATGGGTTATCAGTACGGTGATCGAATCGCTGTCTTGTCAGAAAATACCCCGAAGTATCTTGAGGTGTATTTTGCAGCTGCCAAGCTGGGCATGAGTATAACGCCGCTAAATTTTCGATTGGCGAATGATGAACTCACTCATATTGTAGGTGATTGCGATGCTAAAGGTTTTATTGTTGGTGACTCTTATGAAGAAAGAGTCTTAAGTCTTTGTAAAGACCTTCCAAATATAAAGTCCTGGATTTCGTTTGATAATAAAATATCTGGCTTTTTAGAATATGAGGCTATGCTAAAGGAGGCCCCTGCTTCAGAACCGGACATTTCGGTGGATGAAACAGACATGGTGGTTCTGATGTATACTGGCGGTACGACCGGATTACCCAAAGGCGTCATGATGTCCCATCTGAATCTTATGACCGCTTTTTTATCAATGAACCTTACCAATGCGTTTACAAAAAAGGACGCAACCTGTTTTGTCTTGCCGCTTTTTCATGTCTCTTTCTGGTCAGCCTTTTGTCTGCTCATGGTGGGCGGAAAAGTTGTAATTAATCGAAAAGCAGACATGAACAGCATTTTACAATTGATACAGGAAGAAAAATGTACTCATATTAATGCGGTTCCAACAATTTACGGCTGGTTGTTTCAATATACAGATGTTGATGCCTATGATTTGTTGAGTCTTCGCTCTGTTACTTATGCCGGCAGTCCTATGCCCACAGAAATTTTAAAACAATGTATCACAAAATTCGGCAATATTATTTCTCAGGGTTACGGTATGACAGAAGCCTTGGGCGTATCCTCGTTGTCAGAAGAGGACCATGCTCTTGATGGAGAAAAATCAAATCTTCTAACCAGCGCTGGCAAACCTGCATTTTGTGCGGCGATTGGAATTCGAGATGATAAAGACCAAGATGTGCCTTCCGGTGAGATCGGAGAAATTGTGGTGCAGGGTAAGCATGTCATGCTGGGGTACTGGAAAAATCCCGGTGGAACCCGGGAGGCCATTAAAGATGGATGGTATCATACCGGAGATCTGGGCTTCATTAATGAAGACGGGTATTTATATTTGGTGGATCGAAAAGCCGACATGATCGTAACCGGAGGTGAGAACGTCTATCCCAAGGAAGTGGAGAATGTGCTCTACGATCATCCGTCAGTCAGTATGGCCGTTATTGTGTCTGCACCGGATAAAAAATGGGGTGAACGAGTTCAAGGTGTTGTCGTGCTTAAACCGGATGAAAAAACTACTCCAGGAGAAATTATCGATTTCTGTAAGGATAAACTGGCAGGATATAAATGTCCAAAATCCATTGAAATTTGGGATTCTATTCCAACGACGGCTATCGGAAAAGTTTTGCGCAAAGATGTGAAAAAGAAGTTCTGGGAAGGATATGACCGCAGCATTGGCTGATCCACAGGCAATGCCGCTTTTAAATAGTACCTCTAATTACAGGAGAGTATATGAGTGAATTTGAAAAAGACAATTATTTCAAAATTGATCCAGAACCCCATTTGATAGGCGATATGGATTCCATTAACCATTTCCCCGGAGTACAGATGTGGTGGAGGGCAATAGACAATATTCACCGCCCGTTGACCACCGGAGCTCCTCCCGACATGTATGCCGGCGTTGAGGAATGGGAGATTTCAAAAAGCACCGATCCGGCAAATCTTCTTAAGTCCATGGACAAATATGGTGTGGACATCGCTTGCCTTCTTCCGGAATCGATGATGGATACGACCGGTTATACCACACGATGGTGTACCAATGGAGAGATGGCAAAAATTGTAGAGTCCAACCCGGATCGGTTTATGTATCAGCCGAATATTTCACCTATCAAGCACAAAGGCGTTAAAAACACCATCTGGGAGCTGGAATACTGGGTCAAGGAGAAAGGTGCCAAAATTTTCAAGTTTTATCCACCGGAAGATACCTACATAAATGATCCTGATCTCTGGCCTTTTTATAAGAAAGCGGAGGAACTGGATATTGTTCTGGATATCCACACGGGGTTTTGCTGGGTGCCTCCCGGAAAAAGCAAGTACGCCCTTCCGATTTATCTTGATGATGTGGCAAGGGATTTTCCCGGGCTGAAGATCAACGCATTTCACATGGGATATCCCTATTGCGACGACCTGAACATGGTGGCCATGGGGCACCCCAATGTGTATGTGTGTTTAAGCCTTCTGGTCCCCTGGGCCATAACATCACCGGGTAATTTTGCACGGATTATCGGCGAAGCATTTCGCTGGGTCGGACCCGATAAGATTATCTGGGGGTCTGACTATGCTGGGTTCTCCGCCCAAATCATGGCTGCGGTCAAAGGGATGAGGGAGTTCCAGATACCTGAAGAAATGCAAAAGTTATATGGCTATCCGGCCATTACGGATGAAGACCGGGCCAAGATTTTTGGAGGGAACCTGGGCAAATTGCTCGGAATTGATACATCTAAAAGACGGGTGTAGTTTATACGGTCATAAATATCTAACCAAGGAGGAATGCGTACAATGAATTTCGACAAACTTTTTGAACCGATTCAGATCGGCGATATGGAACTTAAAAACAGAATTGCAATGTCACCGATGAACATGGGGTATACTGGACCCAATGGCTATCATAGTGACCAGAATACCGCATGGTATGCTATGCGGGCAAGGGGCGGATTTGGGCTTATCATTACCGAATGCGTGGTCATGAACCCCCATCGCTGGGGTGGTCAGGAAGTCCTGAATCCATCACTTCTGATTGATGAACGGTACTATAGATACCACAGTGAAATGACCGAGATGCTGCACCATTTCAAGGGATGTAAAGTCTGCATCCAACTTAGTCCTGGCTGGGGTAATCAGGGGCACCCGCATGCAGAGTCCCGTGATGTTCCGGCGGGTGCTCCATCAGCCGTGCCCATCCAGACTGACCTTCGGAATCTGAACAAAGGGTGGGAAAAACAGCTCAAACGCGTGCACCCGGAATTAAAACTGTTGATTCCAGATTTGGATGCATTCTGTAATCTGACGGATGAAGAGTACGAAGGTGTGCTGGATATGCTTAAGGCACAAAATTCTCCATTGCTTCATTCGATTTATGGGGATACCCCCCGTGCTTTGACCATTCCTGAAATTGTTGACCTGGAAGACCGGTTTGCTTTCCAGGCAAAGGCGGCTTTTGAACTCGAATATGATGCGCTGGAAGTTCATGCACCACATGGTTATCTGCTGCACCAGTTCCTTTCTCCCCGTGCCAACCGCCGTCTGGATATGTATGGCGGCAGCTTAGAGAACCGGGCACGTTTTTTAACCAATATTATTATGAAAACTCGCGAAATGATTGGGCCTGAAAAACCACTGGGCGTTCGGCTTTCAGGAGATGAACTCATGCCGGGCGGCATTACCCACGATGAAGTGGTTAAGGTGGTGGAACTTTGCCAAAAAGCGGGCGCAAATTTCTTTAATGTATCCCAGGGATGCTATGAGAATCCAGGAGCTGCTTTTGCACCTGATGGTGAAGATGAATTCACACGGTGGGCACCGGGTTTCAAAAAAGCAGGCCAAGGGGCACCGGTTATTACACCAAATTTCATCAATCCGGAAACGGCCCTAAACGCCATAGAATCTGGAAGAACAGACATCATCTCCCTGGGCCGCCAGGCCATTGCCGATCCCTTCTGGCCGGCCAAGGTCAAAGAAGGGCGTACAGATGACATCGTCAAATGTATCCGATGCCAACGCTGTTACATGGACCTGATGGCGTGTAACTGGGCAAGATGCAGTGTGAATCCTCTGGTGGGAAAAGAAAAACATTATACTGAGATGTTTCTGGATACGCCCAAATTAAAGAAGAAAGTGGACCGCTTCAAGAAACAAGCCCAGGGACTGCCCCAAATTTGATCGATAAGGCTGGGGCACTGATATGCTCTAAAACACCGAAAAGGAGACGAAAATGAAGAACCTTAAAAAACAAAGGCACATTTTAATATTGGTTTCGATGGTTTTTGCTGTGATATTATTTTCCGGATCAGCAGAAGCCATGCAATATAAGTCTGATTCTAATTTGAAAATCGATTGTGACGTGACCCTGTCATGGACTGGCATATGGCGAACAAAGGACCGGGACCTAAGCACAAAGGCCATGAAAAATGTTAACGGAGATGATGGCGGATGGAATTTTGATAAGGGGGATATGGCCAACAACCGGTTCACCGCCATTGCTGATATCGACGTAAATTACAAGAATGTGGGGATATTTGCACGGCCTAGAACGTTCTATGATTTTACCTACATGGATGACAATTCAAACCCAGGACCTGGCCAGCATTGGTCTAACAATAATTCTTTGGCAGGCACAATCAGCGCACCTGACCAGTTTGACCACGGAGTTGAAGATTCTATGGGTAGGAGAACTGAGTTTCTGGATTATTTTTTCTATTCCAATTTCTCCCTGGGAAACCATCCGGTCGACTTTCGCATTGGGCAGCAGGTGGTGGCATGGGGAGAGCAATTGTTCCTCGCAGGCGGTGTGGCATCGGCGATGTCCCATGCGGACCTGACAGCAGCCAATTTACCCGGAGCGGAACTCAAAGAAATATATATGCCATCGAAATCTGCTTCAATTCGCTTGGATCTTCTTAACAACCTCACCATGATGGGATTCTACCAATTTGAATGGAAACACCATATTTTAAATGAACCGGGCAGCTATTTCAGTTCTGCAGATATGGCAGGTGAGGCAGGAAATGGACTAATCGTGCCTGTTCCTTTTCCACCCGGTTTTATAGTTGCTCCAAGAGGTATCGATCAACCCGCCAAAGATGATGGACAATATGGTCTTGGTTTTATCTATCGGGCTGACCAACTTGCTGGAACGGAATTCGGATTTTATTATATCAACTATCATGAGAAATCTCCCTTGATTCATATTGCCCCCGGCGCTTCCAACTATTATTTCAGCTACGCAGAAGACGTCAAGCTATACGGCATGAGTATCAGTACGTTTATAAATGGTGTAAGTTTAAGTGGTGAATTGACTTATCGCCAAAATTTTCCTCTGAGCATTAGCACCGGTGTCTATGAGGACGGAGATATGCTTCAGGCACAAATTGCAGCATTGTACAACATTGGTTCAAACCCAATTTCTGATTCTGTGAGTTTTGCCGGAGAAATCGGTTTTAATAAGGTACCCGGTAAAGACGATAGAGAAATGGCATTCACTCATACTTCCTGGGGATATTCTGTCACGGTAACACCAAAATATTTACAGATAATACCAGGACTTGATGTGAGCATACCCATTTCATACAAAGGCAATCCAAAGGGTTCGTCTCCCAACACGACATTTACGGAAAAGGCAGATAGCGCTTCTATTGGAGCGTCATTTGTCTGGGATCAGGTCTGGGAATTGGAACTTAAATATGTTGATTATTTTAATGCAGAAGAGAATAACCTTGCAGATCGTGATATTTTCGGCATGAACTTGAAATATACCTTCTAAAAAAGATTTAATAAGGAGAAAAACCATGACCTTCGTTATAGTAAATAGGTTTAGAGCAATACTATTGGTCTTAGTTATGCTCTGCATTGCCTTGCCTTTGCAGGCAAAGGTGACGAAAGAAGATGCCGCCCGCTTGAAAAATGAACTGACCCCCTATGGTGCAGAGCGTGCGGGAAACGCAGACGGCACTATTCCTGCCTGGAAAGGTGGCCTGACAAGTGTCCCCGAGAGTGTTAAAGGATGGGATCCTGTCACAACCGGCGGGTTATACCCGGATCCCTTTGCTGATGAAAAACCGCTCTATAGTGTATCTGCAGCAAACGGTGATCAGTATGCAAAAAAATTGTCTCCTGGAACCTTAGCGATGTTAAAGAAATATCCGGAAAGCTATCGATTGGATGTTTACCCCACCCATAGGACATTTGCAGCACCTCAGTGGGTGTATGATGCCACCTATGAAAATGCAACAAAAGCAGAACTCACCCAAAAAGGTGACAACTTTGGTGTCAATAACGCAACGATTGGCGCTCCATTCCCCATACCAACAAAAGGTCCGGAAGTGGTATTCAATTATTTTGCCTCTTATGTGGGAGGTGACAGGACACAAGAACAATTAAGTGGGATTATTCGTTCGGATGGACGGTTCAGTACTGGTGGACAATCTACAGTGAAGATAAAATATCCTTATCATGATAAAGACGTTACCCCAGATAATTTTAACGGTTATGTTACGATGTTTCTTTTATCAATGAATGATCCACCAGGACGAAAAGGTGAAATGCTTGTAGTTAATGGCCCCTTGGATTTTACGAAAACAGAAAGAGGAACCTGGCAGTATCTTCCAGGGCAGCGCAGGGTCAGGCGGGCGCCGAATATTGCTTATGACACACCCAACCCGACATTTGGAGGGTCTGTCACGTACGATGATGCTTATGGGTTCAATGGGGAACTTGATTATTTCGATTGGAAGCTTATTGGCAAACAAGAAATGATTGTACCTTATAATATCTACAAACAAGAGTCGGTAAAAAGAGAAGACCTTCTGACAGCACATCATATGAATCCTGACCATGTTAGATGGGAATTACATCGAGTCTGGGTGGTGGAGGCTACATTAAAGGATGGTAAACGTCATATTTATTCAAAACGTAGGATGTACTTTGATGAAGATTCTTGGCAGATCTTGCTCCATGATAAATGGGATAGACGAGGAAATTTATGGAGAACACACTTGTGCGAAGGTATCCAAGCCTATGATGTTCTTGCTTATATGTGGCGTGTTTATGCAATGTATGATCTTCAATCTGAGGAATATACCTGGAATGGAGCCAATGGACTTAAAGGAAGAACTCTCAAATTTGAAAAGCTTGATGTGAATGATTTTACTCCTGATGCTATTCGCAAAATGGGTAGGCGATAGAAAAAGAAGGCAAAATACTTGCGCAGGACCGTATAGGGGATTTTTTAAAAAAAGAATTCGTTCAAACTATGCGGCCCCGCAAGTAAAGTGGAGCAAATCTGAAGATTGCTCAAAAAATCATTTGTGATTTTACTTTAAATTGGATGAAGGTACGTTTATGGAAAAAATAAATTATGTAATTAATTCTTATCCTGTATTGATGCTCCTTGCTATTGCAATTTCTTTTATAATTACTGGATGTTTTGGGGGGCATAAAATTGTCGGCGCTAATAAAAATGGTAATATTGTCATCGTAAAGAAGTATTTCAGAGCAATTGATAATAGAGATGCGAGCGCAATGTCCGACCTTTTTGATAGGGACGCCAGACAAAATTTCGTGGGAAATGACCCGATTGTCGGGGTTAAAGCGATAGAAACAAAACTTGAGCTGGTTTTGTCTCAAATTGAGTCTATGAAGACAGAGTTTGTAAATTTTATTGCGGAAGGGAACACGGTTTTTGCCCATGTGAAACATGTCGCCGTTTTTAAAACCGGAGGTGCATTTAAAAATCGGACTGGCATTCATCCGCCTGTGATAGTTTTAGCAGAACCGACGAATGTAAGCTGGCAGGCCATGGTGACTTTCCAATTAAAAGATGGCCTGATTGTTGAAGAACTTATTGTGCGAGATGAATTGGCCATTCTGCAGCAGCTTGGAACCATTACTTTGAAATGAAGTATTACGCGAACCGACGCCTAATGTTATAACCACTTTTCAACGTAAGGAAGGATCTGATTGGCACTGCCATCTATATGGCGTCACAAAAACCGCTTCAGATCTAAATGATGTGACAATCCCCCCCCCTTGCTGGGCAATTAATGCTAAAAAAGAAGACTTGGAAGGATTACTTGCGCATGACATCAAGGGATTTGCTGACTCTTTGTAAATTCGAAGAACAGTTGAGATTTACTTTTATAAAGGAGGTTATACATGGTCAATTACACCAAAATATTGTTCCCCGTAGACATCTACAAAAAGAATTTTTTCAGAATCGTGCCTCACGTCAAAGCATTAGCGGAGCACTTCGATGCAGAGGTGCATTTGGTTTATGTGGCTAAAACCAATGAATATTATCGAGATGATGAGTGTGCTGTCCGGGATGCCAAATGTGAACACGGTCAAGTCATCACCCGAACAGTTAACGAATTTGTACAAAAACATTGCTCTGCACTCTCTAAACCAAAAGTCGTGGTGCTGGATGGAGAACCGGATGTTGAGTTATTGGCTTATATCAAGAACATGAATATAGATATAGTGATGATGGCAACTCGAGGCCGATCGCCCGTGGGCAAAGCGCTTTTAGGATCTGTGGCTGGTAGCCTTGCATTCAATGCCTCCGTTCCGATTTTTCTGGTCCGACCGGATAAAGACTAAGTGGCACAAAGCTGAATTAATTATTTTTTTTTAGGAAGGGGTTAAGCATGTTAAATAATTTAAACCTGAAATCCAAGCTAATCGGTAGTTTTGGTATTGTTTCGATACTGGTTCTGTTTGCAGGCCTTATGGGACTTTCCGGAATAAACAGAACCTACAAGTCCCTTGAAGAAATTGCCGACGTCCACATGGTAGTATTGGAGTCATTCATGATATTGAAAGATGCCCAGTCCCGGATCAATGGTTTTGAAAAATTCTTAATGATTCCGGAGCTTGACCTTAAAACTCGGTCGTCCCATTACGTGAGGATGCAAACAGAGTGGAACAGGACCCAATCGGTCTGGGAATCGCTTTCAGACATGAGAATCTTTCCTGAAGTTAAGAATGTTTTAGAAGAATTCACTCCACTTTGGAAGGTCTGGGAGACAGACCATCTTGCTTTTGATGCTATTTATCGGGACCTGGAAAGTTGGACTATAGGACTGGGAAGATCGACAGACCTTATACCCAAAGGGGTCCCGGAAAAATATACGGAGGCTCATTTGGGATATATTGATTGGACAAAACTTGGAGACCAAACCCTGATGGTAAACCAAAAATCCTTTGATAGTTCGGAAAGGGTTCTTGAGAAGATGGTGGCATTGGTATCCAATGAGATCAACACGTATAAAAAACAATCCCAAAGTTGGGTAGCGAAGCTTCGAAACATGATGTGGCTGGTTATGATTTTTGGCGTTTTATTTGCGCTTGGTATCGGCTATATGCTGAGCAGATCTATCACCGGTCCGATTTTGGAAAGCGTTAAGCTTGCCGAGGGCGTGGCTAAGGGCGATTTGCGGCACACGATTGATATTCACCGCAGTGATGAAGTCGGGGTTTTGGTGGGGGCATTAAATAAAATTGTTTCCAATCTGAATAAAATGCTTTCTCAGGTGTCTGATCAGGTTGGTGTGTTGTCTGATTCTGCTGAGGACTTGAATACCGTTGCTAAATCGGTTACCCAGGGGACTTCCGATACGTCCGAACGCTCTGTTGCCGTTGGTAAAGCCACGGAGGAAATGAGTCATGCTTTGAATGGTGTCGCATCGGCGGTAGAAGAGACATCCATCAGCCTCAAATCAGTTTCTGGGGCTGCAGAAGAAATGAGATCAGATATTGGCCTTATTGCGGAAAATTCAGTCAAGGCCAATGAAATTGCTCAGAGTGCGGTAAAAGAAGTGGATATTACGGGTACCGAAGTCCAAAAACTTGGCAAGTCAGCTATTGAGATCGGGCGCGTTATAGAAGTCATCACGGATATATCCGAACAGACAAACCTCCTGGCACTGAACGCGACCATTGAAGCAGCTAGAGCAGGAGAATCCGGGAAGGGCTTTGCCGTGGTCGCCGGTGAAATCAAAGCCCTGGCAAAACAGACCTTTGTGGCAGTTGGTGATATCCGACTCAAGGTCGAAGAAATACAGTCACTTGTCCAAAAAACTGTGGGCAGGGTTGATGGGATCACCAATGTGATAAATCATGTCAACGAACTGGTCTCAGGGATTAATTCATCCATTAATGCGCAGTCAATCACAACAGCAGAGATCACCGAGAATGTTGTCCAATCTTCTAACGCGATTGATGAAATAAGTAAAAATGTTACGCACTGTTCAAGTTTTGCAGATAAGATTGCCACCGATATTTCAGATGTCAGCAGATCTAGCCAAGAAATGTCTAAAACATCAGTTAAGGCTGTTTCACGTGCAGCCGACCTATCGCGCTTATCAAATGAAATGAGTGTCCTCGCGGGGCAATTTGAATTATAAACCAGTGTAATATAGAAACCCTGGTCCTACGGACCAGGTCAGAGTGCAGAGGCTTTGCTCTGCGTATGACTCATTTATCCAAAGATGCAAATTATATTGATTTTTATGCTCATGAGTGTAGATGCTATTCTCTGTACGGAGATTTCAGATTCCCAAAATCTATAGGATACAAAAAATATTTCGAACCGATAATTTCATTGAAAATCAATCCAGATCAATGCAAGCCTCCCTGAGGGTTGTCCCTCATCTAAAAAGAGGCTTTGGTTTTTCCTTATTTCAGTTTTGTCAATCGATGTCTGCTGTCAGACTTTTGAGGTCTTTAAAGTTGTTGACTGTACCGGCATCCGGGCAAACCTGAGAAAGTAATTTCATTCCATTATTGAAAAGTACGTTACGGTAGAACTCGTCTGAAAGATCAAGCGCAAGCAAATATTCAATTTCGCCCTCCCGCGGAAAAAAAATGTCCGGGAAATCAGAACCATATAGTATTCTGTTTTTGTACTTCTCCAAGTATTCTTTTCCCAGGTTGAATGTGAACGGCTGCTTGGGCCAAAATGTATATGCCGTATCAAGATAGATGTTAGGATGATTATCCAAAAGGTCCATAAATTAACGGAATTCATAACACCCCATATGGGGGATATTAACCGGCAGATCGGGAAAAAGATGAACATGAAAATCAATTATTGATTCTGGCTGAAATTTCAACTATTCCTTCTCATGGTTACAATCCCTTAATGGCTATTAGAATTTTTTAATTAACTCTATATCTCCCTTTGCACAACAATGGGATTACTAATCGGGCCTGGGCAAAAAAACGCTCTACTTACCCTGTTCCGAAACCATATCTTTTATTGTCCTTGAAAAAAATTTCATACTGCCGTTACGAACTGTTTCAATGTCCTTAGTGACAGCTCCCTCAAGCTTTTCAAGATCATCAGGCACATACCAGTGCAGCTTGCCGCTTTTATCGTGATAAGATGCCCAGACCACATCTGCTACAGCTTCAGAAGGCAGTACCCGCCACATGCCAGTTTTAGGTGCATTCTCCTTCATCTCATCCGTCATCATGCCGGTATCAATTTGTCCGGGGATCGTATCGGCCGCCCGCACATCAACTAGGGCCAACTCTACGGACAGTGCTTCTGTCAAACCCTTGACAGCATGTTTAGTGGCAGAATAAGCAGCCAACCCGGGCACGCCAATAATCGCAGAAGATGAAGAAGTTGAAAAACACAGAGAGTTTGGCGTGTTTTTCAGCATAGGATAAGCGGTATGAATTCCAATGAAAACGCCCATCAGGTTAACCTTGACCATCTTCTCCAAATCGGCAAAATCAGTATCTACAAACAGTGTTTTTGCCCCAGTCCCTGCATTATTAAATAAAAGATCCAGTTTGCCACCAGTCTTGTCACCGAAAATTTTCAAAACATCTTGATAATTGTCCCGGTTGGCCACATCCAATTTGGCGACCAGACAATTTTCAAGCCCGATTTCGGATGCCAAGGTCTCAAGCCCCTGTTCATTTACATCATTTAAGCCAACATACCAGCCTTTTTTGGCAAAAAGCCTGGCGGTTGCCCGGCCAATCCCGCTGGCAGCACCAGTGATAAAGATGGATTTTTGTTCTTTATTCATGAAATAACTCTCCTTGCATAAGAAATAGTAGCAGCAATAGTAAGTTTATTATTGCAAAATGGTCCGATCCAGCCTGAATGTTGGGATGTTTTACACTGAGTAATTCGCGCATTTTTGTTTTGATCATATTTATTTCTCGAAATTAGTTGGTAACCAAATCCCATTTCCTATGTTTGGTTTATACAAAAGCAAACATAAAAACGAGCATATGTTCGGTTTTAAACGGAGCTCTAAATTTTGTCAATAAGAATAGAGCAAGTGTTCAGTTTTTTTGTCAACAATCTCCACCTTCCAGTTTGATCCTGCAGCAAAAAGCTGGAGGTTAAGTTAGATCAAATTACATGGTAACGGCGGGTTTAACTTTTTTTTAAATCAACAGGATTAATTATATTGGAAAATGGTTCTGGTGTCTTTAAGGTATAGAAAATTGAAGAAATCCTTATCGATAAAAATATAGAAAATGTAGTGTGTTTTAATATGGTCTTATGGTTATTGTGAAATCTTTAACTACGTCTTGAACAAGATAATAAAATTTGATATCGTTTTGAAATTATAATTCCTATCTTAATCAAATATTGGTCAGAAGTTTACATTCACATTAAAGGAAGGTTATATGGCTCTTGGTGAAAAGTATTTTACAGGTGTTGTGTGGCAGGATTTTCAGCATAAACAATTACTGGATCTTTTTTTCAAAGTTAAGGAAGCAAAAAGAACAAATGCCGGTGATGAAGTTCTTAAATATTCACTGGCTTTTCTTGCAATGTATGTGAATCATCATTTTAAGCTCGAAGAGGAGTATATGGATATTTATTATTATCCAGATATTGAACTTCATAAAAAAGAACATAAAGAATATATTAAAAAAATTAAATATTTTCGCACTCATTTTAAAGAGAAAGATGATGAAGCCGTTGATAAACTTTTGAGAACAATTAATGCATGGATACTGGATCATATTCTTGCAGATGATAAAAAACTGGGCGAGTATATCCTGGAGTGTGAAAGAAAGTTAAAATAGAGTTTTGCTTCTTTTAAGAATAGAACAGAAGTTGCATTCCGGTTATTTGTTTAAAGAAAGATCAATTTGTCCCCAATCATTGCGTGATGGTTTATAAAAAACATTCGCATTGACACGATCAACCCCGAAAGACTTTAAATCAGAGAAAAGAACCACTTTGGGAATATTATTTATCCCCCAATATTTTTCGAAAAGACGAATGTAGGTACCATCTTTTTTAATCTGTGATAGTCCTTTGCGAAAAAGTCCCAACCACTTTTTACCACCGGGGTTTTCTTTATTTACTGCGATGGAACATGGGAGTTTGTCCCAAGTGAAATAATCAAAATTTCCCCACTCATTTGGAAATTCTTTTTTGATTAGAATAAGTCCCGACAATAATGTGTTTACAAAAAAATCAACATGGCCGGATCTTATCATTTTTATCATTTGTTGCGGTGTTTCCACCGAATAGACTATTAATCCATGTTTTTTGTATAGTTCAAGATATGGAGAGTTTACAAGGCTTGCGATTTTACATCCCCTCAGATCTGATAGCGTTTTATATTTAAGCTCTTTTTTAAAATTTGGCTTATAGTAGATCATTACCATCGCAACGGTGAAAGAATTTTCCCATTCTGCTTTTTCTTTTAATTTTGGAGATAAAAGGATATGTCCGGGTGAAAAAGCATCTACTTTGTTGTCAAATAAATACAATATTCCCCGTTTGATTGGTAAGGTTTGAATGGTGGCATCAACGCCAACTTTATCAAATGCAGCCTGGTAAACTTCTGTCATCAAACCTTTTGCCTCCGCATTGTAAAACGGTGGATAGTTATGCACTGCTATGGATATTTTTTCCTGGGCAAAAACAGAAGAAGACGTAATTAGCGTATATAATGCAAAAAAGATGGTAGCTATCATATGAAATGATTTCATTTTTTTGTCCATAAAAAGGGGTAATTTATTTCAAACTATCGAGGATAGTATCATGGGAAATAATTGATTTCCAACTGTTTTATTTTGCTTAACTTATTGGATTGAGTTTGGCAATAAATCTCAACTGATGAATGCTCAATGTTGATTTGGATTTTTCAGGATCAAAGGTGAAAAATGAATGGTGTTAGATGTTGTGCATATAAAGTTTTGCTCGCCAAACTTTATGTTGACTTTAAGCCAATTTTGCTTTAAATAAACTTTTCAGTCAGGAACAAAACGATTCCTGGCCAAATGAAAAAGTAAAATTAAATGCTTAGGAGTTACAATGATAGGTCGGCATGCTGATTTAACAGTATATAAAGAAATATTCAGGTCAAGCGAATTTATTAAAATTGCTTTCGGTGGAATGCTTATCCCCGTTACGCTTGGTTTATCATATTTGTTCGGAGAAAAGATATCTGTGCTGGTAAGTGTTTTGCTTATTGTTTCTGTGGTGATTAATGGGTTTCCCATTGTCAAAGAAGCTGTTTTTGGGTTGATTAAAAAGCAAATAAACGTGGATGAGTTGGTCAGTATTGCTATTATTGCGTGCTTGATTAATGGTAACTTTTTGGAAGCAGCCGTGGTGAGTTTTATCATGGTGGCTGGGGCTATGGTGGAAGAGGCCGTTTCCGACAGTGCCAGAAAATCCATTCAGAGTTTAATTGAAATTACCCCGGATGTTGCAAATGTGGAAATTGACGGGAAAGAAGTGATAAAAGATGTGAGTCAAGTGTGTTTGGGTGATGTTGTACTTGTAAGGGCAGGGGACACCATTCCTGTGGACGGGATCATTTTAGAAGGGAAAACATCGGTGGATGAATCTTCCTTAACAGGGGAATCCATACCAGTTACTAAACACAGAGGGGATGATGTAAGCGCAGCGACCATAAGTCTGGATGGGTTTGTTAAAATTCGTGCCAAAAAGATTGGCAAAGATTCAATCATTGGCAAAGTCATTGAGCTTATTAAATCAGCAGAACAGACCAAAACAGATAGTGCCAGAATTGTGGATAAATATGCAGTGTATTTTACACCCGTTATCCTTTTGGTCGCTGTTTTTACTTTTGTTGTAACGCATCAAATTGATCGAGCGATTACCGTATTAATCGTGGGTTGCCCATGTTCATTTTTGCTTGCAGGCCCTGTTTCTACTGTCGCCGCTATTGGCAGAGCAGCAAAGGCGGGTATTCTTGTAAAAGGTGGAACTTATTTAGAAAAAGCAGCGCTGGCGAAAGGTATTTATTTTGATAAGACGGGGACGTTAACTACCGGAAAGCCTGAAGTGGTAGAGATACAATGCACAGCTGAATTCAATGATAAACAAGTTATAACTCTTGCAGCAAGTATTGAGCATGGCAGTCGTCATCCATTGGCAAAGGCGATTATTGCAAAAGCAAAAAAAATGGGGTGTGATCTTTATCCGGCCAAAAATATAATAAGCCAGATAGGAAAAGGAGTGTCTGGGCAGGTAGACGACAACGTTGTATGGGTGGGAGCAAGTGATGAACTAAATGTTTTTAAGCCCGGTATTACATCTGTATCCGTTACGGTTAATGATCATGTCGTCGGTCATATTGGCCTTTTGGATACACTCAGACCTGAAACCAAAAAAGTAATGAAAGTGCTTAAAAATAAGAAAATGGATTTAGCCATTATTTCAGGTGATCAGGAATCCGCAGTAAAAACGATTGCCGATCAGATTGGAGTTAAAGCCTGGTATGCACGGTTGAAACCCGATGAAAAAATGGAGAAAATTATTAATTATACCACAGGGAATTTGATTTATGTGGGAGATGGAATCAATGATGCTCCGGCATTGAAGACAGCAGATGTAGGTGTTGCCATGGGACTTGGTGGGTCGGATGTTGCCTTGGAAACAGCAGATATTGTTCTGCTTAATGATCGGTTAGAGCAGCTTCCTTTTTTGATTCGCTTGAGTCAGCGGATGAGCAAAACAATAAAAATCAATATTGGTATTAGCCTTATGATTAATATTTTATCTCTGATTGCCGGATCAATGGGGCTTTTAACACCTATCTTAGGTGCCGTTTCTCATAATATCGGTTCTATTCTTGTGGTAATATTGTCTGCATCTATTTCATTCATGAAAGAAGTTGATATATAACATTTATAGTGGAATCGGTTCTTTGGCCTGATAACTGGTAATAAAAAACTGGTTGTCTTTTTCAAAAAATACGACCCCGTCAAGATAGCCAACATCACCATATTCTTCATGGGTAAGTCCCAGTTTGAACTCTTTTATCGGGAAGATATTCCAGTCATGGGAGACACAGATGGCCACCTGATTATTTTCAAGCTGGCTGACCTTTTCGACCATAAAATCGACCATACGATTTGTTGTGTCAATGGGGTTTTGCATAATATCATCATCCAGTTCCCGGTTAAACCAGCTACGTAAAAAAGGATGGGTACCGGTCTTTGAAACATGACGCAATGCTTTTACCCAATCGTTGATGTAAAAGGCGAATAATGTGTGTTCCATGCAGTTGTGATCTAAGTTGATGCCATGTTGTTTGGTGAACCCCTTGTCAATCAGGTACGCGGTTTCAACACATCTTGCCATGAGGCTTGAATACAGTTTTGGGGGATGCTGCACTCGAAGTTGTGTGCCAAAATCATAGGCATACCCTTTCCCCTTGTTCGTGAGCCCCATGAAGGGTTCCATGATGGCTTCATCTGAATAAAATCGATCAGAATGACGGATCATGGCGCCAATTTTTTGGACGCCGTCATCTAATAGTGCATTGATTGTTTCGATGGTTTGAGCGGTATTTACTTTATAGTCACGTGTCATATATATGAACCTCTTTAATAGGCTTGCCAAGGTTAAATCTTTATAGTTTTTTTAGATTAAATACGCTATGCTATATAAGCTGTCAAGCGCAGAACACATCTTCAAGGAGTAATCCCAATGGCAAAAAAAATCAGTATTATCGGGGTTCCAATGGATTTTGGACAATTGCTTCGGGGTGTAGATATGGGGCCTGCTGCAGTTCGGTATACCGGATTGGTCTCACGGCTCAGAGCCTTGGGACATGATGTTGACGATACCGGAGATATTGCGATTCCTGTCCGGGATTGTCATGTGTGTGTTGATGATCCATTAGAAGATCAAAATAAGTATTTAAAAGAAATTACCCATATTTGTCAGGCCATTTATGCGCTTGGCCGGCCTGTTGTAAAAAAAGGGCGATTCCCATTATTTGTCGGCGGTGATCATTCTATTGCCGTGGGAACCATTGCTGCGGTATCACAGTCAGAACCTTGTGGCTTGATATGGATAGATGCGCATGGAGATTTTAATACCCCCAAAACTTCTCCGTCTGGAAATATTCATGGAATGCCCCTGGCTGCGATCATCGGAGAGGGACATGAAAGCTTAGTTAATGTTGGATATCCAGGGCAAAAAATTAAACCTGAAAATGTGGTAATGATTGGGCAGCGTGACCTGGATATGCATGAGAAAAAAAGAATCAGAAAGTCTGGAATGACCATATTCACCATGCGGGATATTGATGAGCAGGGTATTAGTGCCATTGCTAACCAAACATTGATGAAATTTGCTCACTTAAAGCGTGTTCATCTCTCTTTGGATATGGATGCCCTTGATCCGGTGGAAGCCCCGGGAGTCGGGACACCTGTTCCAGGAGGAGTTTCTTACCGTGAAGCCCATCTTCTCATGGAGATTCTGGCAGATTCGGGCAAGCTTGGCTCTATGGATCTTGTGGAAATTAATCCAATTTTAGATGTGGCCAACAAGACCGCACAATTGGCAGTTGAATTGACGTTATCAGCTCTTGGGAAAAGTATTTTGTGAGTCTTAAAGAATATATCGATTCTCTTAAAAATTATAAGAGATTTAAAGGGGACATTGTCTGTCATCGTGTCATAAAACCGGCTAAAGCTGTTTACGCTTCAGCGCTGCCGGATTTGAAGAATGATTTAACATTTCTTTTAAAAGCCCTGCGCATAAAAAAGATCTATTCCCACCAGAAAAAAGCGGTTGAAATGATTACCAGTGGTGTGCATACCGTAATTTCCACTCCTACTGCCAGTGGTAAGAGCCTGATATATAATCTTCCGGTGATTGATCAGCTTATTGAAAATCCAGATTCCCATGCGCTTTATCTGTTTCCTTTAAAAGCGCTGGCACGTGATCAGATGGAGACCATTGAAAATCTGTTGAACATTGCCCAAATGCAGAACCTTAATGGCAGGTCGCTGACTGCTGCTGTATATGATGGAGATATCTCATCCTATCAGAAATCAAAGATTCGTAAAGCACCGCCCAACATTTTATTGTCCAATCCGGAAATGCTTCACCTGGCCCTTTTGGCGCATCATAAATTATGGGAAGATTTTTTTGCCAACTTAAAATTTATAGTGATTGATGAGGTGCACACGTATAGAGGGGTGATGGGGTCAAATATGGCTTGGGTATTCCGGCGTCTTTTAAGAATCTGTCATTTGTACGGCGCTGACCCGGTATTTATCTTTTGTTCAGCCACCATTGCCAACCCTGCGTCTTTGTGCCAAAAACTCACCGGTTTGGATGTTATGGTGGTGGATCAATCCGGGTCTCCCACCGGTAAAAAAGATGTCATACTGATGCGGGGGCTTGAAGGGGCTGCCCAAACTGCCATAACATTAATTCATTCCTCGGTTCATAGAGGTTTGAGAAGTATTTGTTATACCCAGTCCCGAAAAATTACAGAGTTAATTGCCATCTGGGCCTCACAGCGAGCCGAAGGATATTCAGACAAGATCAGTGCGTACCGGGCAGGATTTTTACCCGAGGAGCGGCGCCTGATTGAACAGCAATTGGCCTCAGGGGAATTATTGTCTGTTGTGTCTACTTCTGCCCTGGAATTGGGAATTGATATTGGTGATCTTGATATCTGCATTTTAGTTGGGTATCCAGGGACCATTATGTCCACCTGGCAGCGGGCTGGACGGGTGGGACGTCAGGGTCTGGATTCTGTTTTGATTCTGATTGCCCATGAAGATGCGCTGGATCAGTATTTTATCAATCATCCGGATGTCTTTTTTAATATGCCCCCGGAAAAGGCCATTATTAATCCGTATAATTCGATGATATTAGAAAAACACATCGAGTGTGCCGCAGCTGAGTTGAGCTTCAAAAAATCAGAACCCTTTTTAGATGGCACACATATTCAAGAGGCACTGTTAAATCTTGAGCGATCGGCTAAACTTTTAAAAAGCCACAACGGGCAGATGTGGTTTGCAGCAAGAAAATCTCCCCACAGGGAGGTTAGCCTGCGCGGAACTGGCCGAACCCTACCTATCTTTCTTGAAGGCACAAAAAAAAGTCTTGGGGATATCGATAAGCATCGTTCGTATTTTGAAACCCACGAAGGAGCAATCTATCTGCATCGGGGCCAGACATATGTCATTACTCGTTTTGATTATAAAAAGGGGATAGTTGAGGCACAAAAAAAAGAAGTGAATTATTTTACCCGTGCCCGGTCTTCAAAATCCACGACGATTATCAAGCAGATTGATTCAGTTCATGTTAAGGGAACCCGGGTGGGGTTTGGTATGTTAAAAATTACCGAACAGGTCACCGGTTACGATCGGCGCTTGGTTTCCAATCAAAAGTCTATTGGTATTATGCCATTGGATTTGCCCAAGCTTGAATTCGAAACCCAGGGGTTATGGATAGAAATCCCGGATCATGTGCGGGATAAAATCGAGTTTGACCGCATGCATTTCATGGGGGGTATCCATGCAATGGAGCATGCAGCCATCGGGATTATGCCGCTTTTAGTCATGACCGATCGAAACGATTTGGGAGGAATTTCTATTCCCTTTCATCCCCAGACCGGAAAAGCGGCTGTTTTTATTTACGATGGTACGCCAGGCGGGCTGGGATTTTGCAAACAAGCGTTTGATAATGCCGCTCAATTTCTTGAAAGAACGTTAGAGGTGATTGCAACCTGCACGTGTAAAACCGGGTGCCCGGCCTGTGTGCACTCACCCAAATGTGGTTCTGGAAACCGCCCTATAGACAAGGCTTCTTCAAAGAAAATTTTAGAATTAATATTAGAGTCGACTATCTCAGAGCAGTTTTACGATATACCTGAACCTGTCACTGAAACTATTTTTGAAGAAACAAAATCATATGAACCAAACCTATCATATGATCCAATACTAAAGTCCAACAAAGATCTGCACTATGGTGTACTGGATATTGAGACCCGACGGTCGGCAAAAGAGGTGGGCGGGTGGCATAAAGCAGATAAAATGGGTGTGAGTTGTGCCATCTTGTATGATTCAAAGACAGATCAATACCAGGAGTATCTACAGGATGATATAAATCAATTGATCAAAGATCTGCAAAAATGTGATTTGATTATCGGATTTAACATCATAGGATTTGACTATAAAGTTCTCACCGGACTTTCTGATTTTGATTTTTATTCTTTGCCAACGTTGGATATTATTTTAAAGATTCACCAATATTTAGGATATAGATTGTCCCTTGATCATCTGGCGCAGCAGACGTTAGGCGCCCAGAAAACAGCCGATGGGTTAATGGCCTTAAAATGGTGGTCTGAGGGGAAAATAGATAAAATCATTTCCTATTGTAAACAGGATGTAAAAGTAACCCGGGATCTATACCTGTATGGTAAAGAACATCAGTTTTTGTTATTTAAAAATAAGGCAGAACACCAGGTTCGGGTGCCGGTGAACTGGTAGAATTTTTTCTAATCTCCTTTGACTTTGGCTGCAATTTGTTTCAGGACGGCACCGGCCTTTTCTCTGATCATTACATCGCAGACGGAATCATATGGGGTTTCAGAAAGATTGATGATGACAAGAAAAGCCCCGTTATTTTTGGCATATTCTGGCATCAGGGCGGCGGGTTGTACAATCAAAGTTGAACCCACAACGATAAAGACATCACTTTGCGATGAAAGCATCGAAGCTCGTTGTGTCTCTTCAACCGGCATGGATTGTCCAAAGGAAATTGTATCTGGTTTTAGATATCCTGAACATTTACATTCCGGGGCCAGGTGTCCTGAATCAATTAAGTCTCTTGCATGATCCCAGGTGTACTCTTTTTTACAGCTCATGCAGCGGATCCTTCGGGTATTGCCATGAAGTTCAATCATTTTTTCTTCCGGGATTCCGCTTTGCTGGTGCAGGCCATCGATATTTTGTGTGATCAGTGCGTTTAAAAACCCATTTTTGTGAAGTGCTGCAATGCTGTTATGACCGATATTGGGTTTGGATTTTGACAGGGATTTTTCCATATGCAGGCGTTGTTCCCAGTAGCGGATACGGGCATCTTTTGAGGACATGAATTCATCAAAATAAATGGGTTGGAATTTATCCCACAAACCGCCCTGACTGCGATAATCTGCAATCCCGCTTTCTGTTGAAATTCCTGCGCCTGTAAACACCACCAGGTGTTTTGATGCTTTTATTTTTTTTGCAATGAGTGTGATCTTTTTGTCCATGATGGCAACCTCTTATAAATGGTTTCAAACAAGGATAAAATTTCTGTAATATTAAAAAGTCGCCCCGAGGCATAAAATAACAATAAAAATTCAATTCCGGTGATGATGGCAATTGCACAAGATCCTGGCAGGGTAAGGGAGTTGATGACAGATCTAAGTGCAGATGCGCTGAAAAAAAGAATGCTGCCAATGCCGGCGGTTATGAGCATGGTTTTTAAAAAAAAATGATATACCTGCTTTTTATCTTCGTTTTTGCTTCTTTTGTTCCAGCACTCAAATAGCACAAAGGTCTGTAGCATTGCTGACAAGGAAAGTCCCAACGCCACGCCACGTGCATTAAGGATGGTCATTAAATAATAGGTCAACGGCAGGCTTGCTGCAACACAGAGTGTGGCCATCATCGTGGGGAAAAGGGTATTTTGCATGGCATAATATCCACGGCTGACAATGGTTTGAGCAGAAAATGCAAACGCTCCGATCATGAAAAATGGAAGGATCTGTTGTGTGGTAAGGGTTGCAGCGGCATCAAATTTGCCCCTTTCAAATAAAATTAGGATAATTTCATGACTGAGTACGATAAATAAAGCAGATATCGGTAATACTAAAAAAACATATTTAAGGGTTTTGTTTAAAAGTTGATTCAATTGATCTAAATTGCCTGATTGGGCAAGCTTTGCCATAAAAGGGTAGGAAGCGACACCAACGGCCTGACCAAAAAACCCCACCACAACATTCATCACCCGGAGGGCATAATTCATGGTTGAGATACTGCCTTCCGGTAAAAACGAACCAAAAAATTTAAAGAAAAATTCATTGGAAAATGTCATGGTCATTCCGATGGCCAATGGAAGTGTGACTTTGATATATTTGATTAGGTCCGGGTGGGTAAGACTGATAACAGGATAGTATCTTGTTCCCAGTTTTCTTGCCCCGAATATCTGAAGTGCAAAATTGCCGATGAACGCCCCGATAAGAACTCCCCATGCAAATCCCTCCATGCCGATGAAAGGGCCTAAAACAAGACCGCCCAAAATGATAAAGATATTGTATATTAAAGGTGCAAGAGCGGGGTAAAAGAATTTTTCCTGGGCAAACTGGATGGCCATGAGCAAGCCGCCGGAAAAAAAGAAAAACTGAGCAGGCAGAATGATGCGGGTCATTTTTATGGCCAGAGCAAGGGTGGCAGGGTCTTTTATACCGGGTGCCACAATATGAACCAATTGGGGCGCCCACATCATGGATACAAGAATAAACCCCAGCAGTAGAAGGCCAAAACTATTGTGAACAATTGAAAAAATACGATAGCCTTCTTCTTTGCGATCTTTCGCCAGATAATGGGTAAAAATCGGAATAAAAGTGATGGATAAAAAGCCACTGGCAATGACATGGTTTAAAATCTCAGGGAGGACAAAAGAGATTTGGTATGCATCAACACCGGCGTTAGCACCTCCGATGAATGCGATAACCTGCTCTCTGAATACGCCGATGAAACGACTGGCAAATACCGAACTCATCATAATGAAAGAGGCGATACCGACTTTTTTGAATGTATTTTTACTTGTCATTGTTTGCTTTATTATTTTTATACTTTTTAAGAGGATTTACCATATAGACCTTATAAATAAAAGCCTTGCCGGGGAAAATAGTTTGACTTGAACAAAGTATGCAGAATATATTGGCAAAAAAAGATAACCTTTTAAAAAAAATAAGATAAGATAAGGAAAAGAAGACAATGACGACAAAAATCGGGATTTTTTCCTTGGCTGCAGGATTGTTTATGGCAATTTTTGCCGGTATTTCCGGGTTAATGGCAGCTAATAATTTCTGGGTGGACCTTACGATATCAAAATTAATCGGTGAGGATACCACCGAATCCATTATTACCTGTACCGATATCATCGTCATTCAGGATACATTGGATTCATTTATGTATGAGTGGCCCGTTTTTGGTCTTCTTTTGGGGTTGGGGGCTGTTCTCCTTATCATTGGTTTGTTTTTAAAAAATCACTAACCATAAAATTGATTAGAAATGGATACCATAGATTTTAAACAGATTACTTTAAATAAACGAAGCCTTTTGTTTCCAGCACAGATTGAACAGGTTTTTTTGCTGGAAAGATTGTCATCTAAACTTGTTTTTTTTAAGACAGGACTTGCTGCTTTTTGTTGTTTGAATCTTTTCTTGCAATATTTTATTTTTAAAAGTTTTGCTCTTATCCCTTCTTTGCTCCTGATTCCATTGCCGACGATGATACTTTATTTAAAATTTTACCCCCATGAAGATAAGATTGATCTATTGTGTTGTTTGTCTCTTTTTTTTATGAGTTTAGCAGTTTTGAGTACAATGATCTATTTGCCGGGTACACTTTCGAACTTTCCAGTTCTTTTTTTTCTTATGATATCAGGGTTTGTCTTATTTAAAATTCGTTATCTTTTTATTGGACTGACCGGTTTTTTTCTTACGCTCACATTTGGGATCTGCCTTGTGTTTTTAACAGATGTGACGCCAGTGTTTGTTTTTTTAAATACGCTTTTTTTGTTATTTGCCACAATCATTGGTGTCGCTGCAGCCTATACCATTGAGTATTATTCCCGGATGGTTTTTCTCAAGTCCTCTATTCTTGAGCAAACACTAAAAGAAACAAAAAAAAGTGAAAGCAACTGGAATAATGAATTGATTCAGGCAAATAAAAGCCTTGAACTTGAAATCCGTGCGCATACAGAGGCAGAATCTCAGTTAAAGGAGAGTGAAGAAAAATACAGGAATCTGGTTATTTCGCTTCCTGAAGGTATTTTCATTGTTCAGCATAATAAAATTGTTTTTTTGAATCCAAGTATGGAAAAATTTACTGGATATAGAGCTGAGGAATTACTGGGGGCCAATGCTGATATCTTTTTTACAAAGACAAAGCATCGTGCAAATAAAAAAGATTTTATTGATTCCTTTGCTCGTCAGGATGGTCAGATTATATTTATCGAAAAGAGTTTTGTGCAAATAATGTATGGGTCTGAACCCGCTTTGCTGTTCAGTGTCCGTGATATTACAGAAAAGGTTAATGCGGCCCAGGATCAAAAGCAATTAAAAAAGAAACTCGAAAGTGCAAAAAAAATGGAGGCGTTCGGTATCCTTGCTGGTGGTGTTGCCCATGATTTGAACAATGTATTGGCGGGTCTTATTTCCGGCCCAGAGGCATTGTTGATGGATCTTCCAAAAGACAGCCCTTTGACTGTCCATGTTGAAACGATTAAAGAATCCGGTCGCAGGGCGTTAGATATTGCCCAGGAACTGCTTACACTGGTAAGAGGATCTGCAAAGGTATTGAGTCCGGTAAGATTCAATGATGTGGTTGAAGACTATTTGTTATCTCCTGAGTTTCATACATTGATTGATAATTATCCAAATGTAATGATTGAAAAAAAACTTGATATTGACTTACCTTTAGTGGATGCGTCTACCATTCATATTCGCAAGGTTGTCATGAATCTTGTTTCAAATGCGGTGGAAGCTGCAGAGAACGATAAAGGAACGGTTTTGATTCATACGTGTCTGGTTGAGTTCTGCAATCAAAGAATTAAAGGGTATGAAAAGATTAAAAAGGGTAAATTTATTAAATTTTGCGTCATGAACACAGGGAAGGGTATTTCTGATAATGATATAGAACATATTTTTGAACCTTTTTATTCTAAAAAAGTGCTCGGAAGAAGTGGTACGGGATTGGGGTTAAGTATTGTGTGGAATGCTGTACATGATCATAATGGGTATGTCCATGTGAGCAGTAAAAATAATAAAACCTATTTTACTTTGTATTTCCCGATATCTTTAAGTGATCAAGCGGTCGTTCAATTGCCATCACAGGTATATACGTTAGAAGATTATAGTGGAGACAATGAAAAGGTCTTGGTGGTAGATGATATGCCAGAACAACAAACGATTGCTAAGAATATGTTAAAGCGGCTGGGGTATAAGGTGAGGGTAGTTTCCAGTGGCCAAAAAGCCATTGAATATGTGCGACAAAACAGGGTGGATCTGGTGCTGCTGGATTTGGTTATGGGCCCTGGATTAAACGGTTATGAGACTTATGAACAATTGATATTGATTGATCCTAAAATAAAGGCCATAATTACCAGCGGTTGTTTAGATGAAGGTGATATTGAAAAACTTCAGAGTTTGGAGCTCGACGAATTTGTACAAAAACCATATTCTTTAGAAACTCTGGGGTTTACAATTAAAAAAGAATTATCAGGCAGGAAATTTTAAAAATGAAACAGACAAAAAGTGATGAACAAATCTCTAGAAGACAATTTTTAAAATATACGGCAATCGTTTCAACATCTGTTGCTAGTGCCGGTTTTTTAACAGGGTGTGCTAAAGATCCGGTTACCGGGGAAAGTCAATTTATGATGGTTTCCCGGCAGCAGGAAATTGGGATTGATAAACAGCAGTCTCCGTTTCAATTTTCTTCAGATTATGGTGTGACTCAGAATAGAAAAATCAATCGATATGTGTCGAGTATCGGGAAAAAATTAATTCCCAATGTCCACAGGCAAGATATGCCGTATAACTTTCAATGTGTAAATGCAACCTATATCAATGCGTATGCTTTTCCTGGCGGGACCATTGCCGTGACCCGGGGAATCTTATTGAAATTGGATAATGAAGCTCAGCTTGCAGCATTGTTAGGCCATGAATTGGGCCATGTGAATGCCCGGCATTCAGCAGAACAGATGTCCAAAGGTCAGTTGTCCTCTTTGCTGGTTGGGGGGTTGTCTATGGCAGCAGGATCTCAGAGCAGTGGCCTTGGTCAATTGACCCAGCAGCTGGGTATGTTGGGTCAGGGACTTTTGTTGTCTAAGTACAGCCGGGACAATGAGCGGGAAGCAGATTCTCTTGGAAATGAGTATATGGTTAAAGCTGGCTACACTTCAAAAGGGTTTGTCGGTTTGATGGAAATTTTAAATTCACTTCATAAAGCATCTTCCAGCTCTGTACAGGTCCTTTTTTCGACACATCCGATGAGTTCTGAACGGCTGAATGCTGCCGTTCAAAGAGAAAACGGTCAGTATAAAAGTTCAAAAGATTTTCGGCTTGGTCGTGAACGATACATGGATAGTATTGCCTCTTTGCGCAAACAACGAAAAGGAATTGAATTGTTGCAGCAGGGGGAAAAATATATGGCTAAAAAAGAGTATGATAAGGCTCAAAATTCATTTAAAGAATCCTTGAAAAGTTTAAATGATGATTATACTGCCCATGTTCTTATGGCCAAATGCCTGATGGTCCGAAAAAAACCGTCCCAGGCGTTGGTCCATACTCAGGCAGCAAAAAGATTATATCCTTCAGAAGCTCAAGGACACTATATGGCAGGGCTTGTAAACAGTGAACTTAAAAATTGGTCCACAGCGTATAACGAGTATGAAAGGTGTGATGAGCTTTTGCCAGGTAATCCACAATTAAGATTTTACAAAGGGTATTGTCAGGATAAAGGCGGCCAGGTTAAACCTGCAGCAAATAATTATATTAATTATTTAAAAATGATTAATTACGCCCCGAATGAATTTTCAAAATATGCGTATAGCCGACTAAAAAAATGGGGGTACGCTAAATAAACCATGAAATTTTCAAGTTTGAATCAGTGCATTCATTTTTTAAAAGAGCAAAATGAACTGGTTGTTATTGAAAAGCAAGTGGATCCAAATCTTGAGATGGCTGAAATTACAAGGAGAATTTTTGATTCTAATGGTCCTGCCATTTTATTTTCCAATGTAAAAGGTTCAAAATTTCCTGCGGTGTCGAATATGTTTGGAACCTGGGAAAGAACGCAAAAAATTTTCGAGCCTCAATTGGAGCAGGTCACAACCTTAGTAGATATAAAATCTAATCCTAAAAGTGTGATTAAACATCCGGGCAGGATATTAAAGGCGGCAGGTCCTCTACTTCACTCGTTACCGGTTAAAACACGGTCTGCCAAAGTAATGGAATGCACTTGCAGCATTCAGGATCTTCCTATGATCCGGTGCTGGCCACAAGAAAGTGGTGCTTTTATTCTATTACCCCAGGTGTTTTCTAAAGATCCTGAGTTTGATTCAATCTTCAGTTCAAATTTAGGTATGTATAGGATCCAAATATCCGGAAACGATTATATTTTTGGAAAAGAGATCGGGTTGCATTATCAATTGCACCGAGGAATTGGAAATCATCATAAAAAAGCGTTGGAAAAAAATCTGCCCTTTCGGGTGAGTATTTTTATTGGTGGACCACCGGCGCATACTTTGGCTGCAATTATGCCATTGCCTGAAGGTATGCCTGAAATTGCTTTTGCAGGGGCACTTGCCGGGAAAAATTTTAGATATACGATGGATAATCATCATTTGATTTCTGCGGATGCAGATTTTTGTATTACAGGAACAATTGTTCCCGGGAAAGTAAAAAAAGAAGGTCCCTTTGGAGATCATTTGGGGTATTACTCCATGGATCATGATTATCCATATTTAAAAGTTGAATCCGTATATCACAGAAAAGATGCTGTATTCCCCTTTACAGTTGTCGGACGAACACCCCAGGAAGACTCAAATTTTGGACGATTAATTCATGAAATTACACGATCGGCAGTAAAGGATCATGTCCCCGGGGTAACGGCAGTTAATGCTGTTGATGCTGCAGGGGTTCATCCACTATTGCTGGCCAAAGCACATGAGCGGTATGTGCCCTACGAAAAAAGGCAACCAAGAGAACTGTTAACCCATGCAAGTAGAATATTGGGAACTGGACAATTGTCTTTGGCCAAATATCTGCTGATTTGTGCCCATGACGATAATCCCGGATTGGATATAAATGATGAAAAGGCATTCTTTATTCATTTGCTGGAACGACTGGATTTTAAATCCGATCTTCATTTCTTTACAAAAACGACGATGGATACACTTGATTATTCGACACAGAATATTAATAAGGGCTCTAAATTGATTATTGCGGTAGCCGGTGATAAAAAAAGGAAGCTGGCGACGCAATTTGGGCCAACTTTTTCATTGCCGCCGGAATTTAATTGCCCTCAAATTGCAGCTCCTGGCATAGTGGTGCTTCAAGGCCCGACTTTTGAAAATTATTCTAAGGCGAAAACCCAGATCAATGTGATAAAAAAACACCTTGAAAATCGGAGTGATCTAAATGGTGAACTGGACAGTTTACCACTGTTTGTAGTGGTGGATGATTCACAATTTACAGCCAAGACATTTGCCAATTTTTTGTGGGTTACATTTTTACGTTCCAATCCTTCCCATGACATTTATGGTGTAAATGAGCGCTTTGTCTATAAACATTGGCAATGTTCAGCTCCTTTAATCATAGATGCCAGAATAAAACCATTTCACTCTCCAGTTCTTGAGCCGGATCAAAAAACCATTAATGCGGTGGATGCTTTAGGAAAAAATGGGCAACCTTTGTTTGGAATAATTTGACAGGAGTTTTTAAATGATAGTTGCGACATATATTTCAAAAAAGAAAATGCTTATTATCGCCGGCATTGCCATATTGTATACCTCGGTTGGATTTTTTCTGTGCCCGATGCTGGCCAAAAATATTTTAATTGATAAACTTACCCAGGCTTTCAATCGACCGGTTTCAATTGAAAAAATTTCGGTGAATCCCTATACCCTGAGCACAACTATATATTCTTTGGCCATACAGGGAAAAAACAAAAACATTTTTATTTCCGCAGATAAGTTGTATGGCAATTTAAGTATTTCATCTTTGTTCACTTTCAGCCCAGTGGTTTCTGATATTCATATTGAAGCACCGTATGTGAATATTGTCCGAAATTCAGATGAGTCTTTTAATTTTTCTGATCTTTTGGCCAGCAATAAAAAGGAAGTAAGGATTTTACCTGAAAAGGGTGCAACTGCACAGGAGAATCAAAACAAGATAATAAATTTTGTATTAAAAAAGGCCAAGATCAGTCAGGGGAAAATAAAATTTTCAGATAAAGTCGCAAAAACCTCCCATGTGGTGGAAAATCTGACGGTCTCTTTGTCGTTTTTAAGCAGCAGGCGAGAAA
>JAWSVH010000100.1:0-17439 GCA_033852015.1 Desulfobacula sp. | reverse complement strand
GTTTTTTAATCTTCAGGCCGGTGTCAAACATGCCGGTATTGATAAAATATGGAGCTATCCTGCCACTTTTAAGTTCAAATTCACCAAATTTTAATGCACCACACTCGATTAAATATTCTATAAATTCTTCTTTGTAGGTCATTTACAACTATCCTTTCAAACATTATTTTATTGGCAACGCCATGAAAAATACAGAGAAAGATCAACTTCTTTTCCTGATTTTAGCAGGGCTTTTTTATTAAAGTCTTTCATATCACGAAGGGCCAAAGAATTAAAGACCGGTCCATCTTTACACACAACCTGCTTGCCGCATACACATGCTCCGCATACCCCAAATCCGCAGCGCATGTAACGCTCCAGGGAAACTTGGCAGGGGATGTAATGCTTTTCACAAATATTGAACACAGCAGCCATCATGATTTCCGGGCCGCAGGTATAGACCAGATCAAATTGTTTGCCAGATTCAATTTGTTTTTCTAAAAGATCTGTAACAAAGCCTTTGTGGCCAAAGCTTCCATCATCTGTACAAAATTGTCTTTGGGTATTAAATAGATCCGGGGCAAATCGTTCTGGATAGAGAATATAATCTTTTGAACGTGCACCATGGATAAAGGTGGTATTTTTTCCCAGCTTTTCCACAAGAGTTGCCAAGGGAGCCATACCACATCCTCCAGCCACCACAGCGACCGATTTGTCAGGATGGATATCAAACCCGTTACCAAAAGGCCCTCGAATACCCACCAGCGATCCTTTGTCCAGGGTAACGGCTTTTTGTGAGAAAATGCCTTTGGCTTCAATGGTAATGGCGAACCTGTTTTGGGAATGATAGGAAATAGTATAGGGCTTTTCATCAATCCCCGGAATCCAGACCATAATGAACTGACCGGGTTTAAATAAAAGAGGATAGTCAAAAAACAGGGTTGCAAATTCCGGGCTTTCCATTGTTTTTTCTACAACTTTGAGCATGATATGTTGTTGGTCTGTTGCAGTCTTCATTATTTTATGCTCCTGTGGGCAGCCCCTTTAATTTCTTCAAGACTTAAGTTGTGTTCGGACAACCAGACCTGTATCTCATCGGCGACTTTTTGAAAGACATTCAGTCCCCTATATCGAACAGCACTGCCAATACCCACCAGATCTGCGCCTGCCATGATAATTTCTATGGCATCTTTTCCCGTAGAAATACCGCCAAGTCCAATGATAGGAAGGTTAACAGCGTTAAAGATATCAAAGACACAGCGGACAGCAATCGGTTTAATCATGGGGCCGGAAAGTCCCCCTTTTTTAAAGGCAAGTACCGGTTGCTGGGATTCAATATCAATGACCATGCCAGGGCCCACGGTATTGATGGCACAAATAGCATCTGCACCTGCATCTTCGCAGGCTTTAGCAATCTGGCCGATATCCGGAGCCTGGGGGGTAAGTTTGGCAATAAGGGGCACCTGGATCACTTTTTTTACAGCCGATACCACATCATGGGTAGACGTGGGGTTTACGCCGAAAATCATTCCGTGCTTTTCAGAGTTGGGGCAGGAAATATTAATTTCGATAAAATCAGGATTTTGAGAAGATACATATTGGGCAACAGTTTGATACTCTTGAACCGATCCTCCATAGACACTTGCGACTATAGGAAAATCACGTTTTTTAAGCGCGTCCCATTCATCGTCCATGTTCAGGTGACCTGGAGATGGTAAACCAACGGCATTGATCATACCATGCCCAAGATCAATTACGGTGGGATTTTTATGTCCGTCCCTGGGTTCAGGTCCAATAGATTTCATTGTTACAAGGCCACAACCGTTTAAATGTACTCGCTCTAAAATATCTTTGCTGTTGCCAAGAACGCCTGAAGCCAGGACAATGGGGGATTTTAATTTTTTGCCAAGAAACTGGATTGTCATGCTACCCGCCTGTTTTTTTTAAATCATTTTGTTTGGCATTTATTATCATACTATGGCCATTTGAAACAGTCTTTATTCATCCAATACATTCCTGATGACTTGGGACAGACCTGATAATGTTATAGGCTTCATGATGTATCCATTGGAACCGAGTTCTGCTGCTGTTTTTTCATCTATTTTAGAACTATACCCCGTGCTGATAATGGTCTTTATCTTCGGGTTAACGGTTAATAGTTTTTTGATTAGATTATCTCCAGTCATTTGGGGCATGGTCATATCTGTGATGACAAGATCAATTTCGTGGTAGCTGGATTGGAAAAAATCAAGGGCTGTTGATGGGTTTGTTTGTGTAAAAACTTTATATCCTAAGCGTTCTAACATGCGCCTTCCTGTCTGGACCAAAGCGGTTTCATCGTCAACAAAAAGAATTGTTTCTGTGCCGGTTTGAATATTTTCAAGAGGGTTTTGGTCATTTTCTGGCGGAGCGGTTGGAATGGCAGGGAAATAGCATTCACAAGTTGTGCCCTGGTTGATTTCACTCAAAATCCGGATAATGCCGTTGTGGGCCTTCATAATCCCATGGACAACAGCAAGTCCCATCCCGCTGCCTTTGTCTACTGCTTTGGTTGTGTAAAAAGGATCAAATATATGGTCGATAATATCTTTTGGGATACCATGGCCGGTATCAGAAATTATCAGGCAAATATAATTCCCCGGCTCTATGGAATGGTCCAGAGAGATCAGTTTTTCTTTGAGAGTTGTATTTTTCAGGCAGATTGAAAGTACTCCACCATTTTCTTCCATGGATTGAGCAGCGTTATTACACAGATTTATTATGACCTGATCAATTTGGGTTTTATTTCCTAAAACCGAATGACAGTCTGGGGCAATTGTCTTTTTGAATTCAATGCTTGTAGGTATGGAAGCTCTTAAAAAATCAATGGCATCATTTATAGTTTTTTTAATATCAATGGTTTGTTTTTGTTGACTTTCTTTTCTACTGAAGCTCAATAATTGCTGAACAATATTTTTTCCACGCAGGGTTGCACTCTTGATCTCTTGTAAAAAATCATAGGTTGAACTTGTCTTTGAAGCGTCATCCATGGCAAGTTCAGCGTTTCCCAGTATGATACCCAGAATATTATTAAATTCATGGGCAATTCCACCGGAAAGTGTTCCCACAGCTTCCATTTTATGTGTCTGGCGAAGCTTGGATTCCAACTCTTGCTTTTCTCCCTCAGCCCGTTTTTGGTCAGAGATATCCAAGTGTACAGCAACAACGACATCTCCGTGCTTTGAGTGGTTAAAAGAAACAACGCTTGTATAACTCCAGAAAATAGTGCCATCTTTCTTGATGTTTTCAACTTCGCCCTGCCACATAACATTTTTTTCTAAATGTTTAACAATTTTTGGCATATCTTCTCTGGGATTTTTCTGGGTGATGGTGGCATACTTCCCGATCATTTCTCCGGGTTCATATCCAAACATTTCTTCAAATTTGGGGTTTGTGTATACAATAATACCGTCTTTTCGTACCAGGTAAACCCCCTCGGACATTCGGCGAATAATCATGCTTTGCAGCTGTATTTCGTCTTCAATCAGCTTTTGCTGGGAAAGATCAATGGTCACTTCTAAGGTTCCAATAATACGATCTTGGGTGTCAAATCGGGGATGAAGCGTATGCAAAGCGGGGAATACTTTTCCGTCTTTGCGGATCAGAATGGTTTGTTTTGAATATCCTTTTTTGTTGTCTACAAGTCGGGCTTGCATGTCTACAAAGTCTTCAAGTGCATCTTGAGGATGAAAGATGGTGGCTTTTTGACCGATAATTTCGTTTCGTGTGCAATTAAAAATTTTTTCACCGCCGGGGTTGATATCGATGATTCTTGTATTTTCGCCTCCAAGGTCTGTGGATACAAATGCGATATTGTCAGCGGTATCGTAAATTCCTTTAAGTTGTTGTTCGCTGTCAGCAAGATCATCTTTTGTTTTTTTAAAATAAATCATCAAAAGCCCCAGGGCTACAATCATTTCAAAAGCAGCTCCCAGTAGATATCCCCAGGGAGCTAACCAGACCACTGGCCTTAAAAATGGATAGTTTGCTTTATGTACCCCCCAGATAAGAAAGGTAATCCCAACGACACCTCTTTCCATTTTTTGTGAAGAAGAATATTTTAAAAATAGAAGGCCCATCCAGATATAAATAGCGGCGAGTAGGGAAAAAGTGGGCAAAGACATGGTTGAAAAAGAAAAGTCCATTATTACACTTGCAATGATCCAGAGAGTGCCTAAAAAAAATATAAAGAACAGATACAAGGGGAATCTTTTGTTTATAAATTGATATGAGCCAATGAGTAACAGAGTCCCGCTTATCAAGCTGGCCATCTGATTGCAGATGAGAAGGAACGCAGTTTTTTGGGTTAAAATGATCATGAGCATGAAAACATACCGCAGACAATATACTGCCCAGGCAAGTGTCCATGTTCCCATATAACGTTTTTTGTCCTGCAAATAGAGATAGAAGTAGGTAAAAGTCAGTATCGCGGTTCCGACTAAGGTGGCTATAACAGACGGCGTTAACCATGCCATAGGAATAATCCCTTTTATAAAAATAAATATATTCTTTAAAATTACAGGGATAATAACATCTTATAAAAATATGACAATAAAAATTTTGGTTTTTAAAATTTATCGTAAAAGATCATGTCATCTTCTACTCCCAGATCGTACAGGCCATTAATAATTGCATTGATCATGGGTGGGGGACCACAAAGATAATATTCGATTTCCGTTGGATCTTCATGGCTGCACAAATAGGCATCGCATAAATGGGAATGGATAAAGCCTATCATGCCATCCCAGTTGTCGTCTTTTTCAGGGTGTGAAAGGGCGACATGATAGGTGAAATTATCATGTCTTTTTTCCAGATCTTTGAATATTTCATCATAAAACATTTCTTGTTTGGATCGGGCACCATACCAATAGGAAATTTTTCGTTTTGAGTCTATACCATCAAGTTGATGGAGAATATGGCTTCGCAACGGAGCCATTCCAGCTCCGCCACCCACAAAACACATTTCATTCTGGGTCTCTTTTGCCATGAAATCTCCATAGGGACCACTGACGGTGACCTTATCCCCGGGTTTTAATCCAAAAACATAAGAAGACCCAAACCCAGGAGGGATACCTGCTGTGCCGGGCGGTGGGGTAGCGATTCGGACATTCATCATCATGATTTCATTGTCATGGGGTGGGTTGGCCAGGGAATATGCTCGGAATCCTGGTTTGATACCCTTGGATGTCAGTTCCATGAGGTTGTATTTTTTCCATTCACTGACAAATTTGCTTTCAATGTGAAACTCTTTAAAACAAAGGTCATATTCCGGTACATCAATCTGGATATACGCACCGGCTTTAAAATCAATGGGGGTCTGGGGTTGAATGGATAACTCTTTGATAAAAGTGGCAACATTATGGTTGGAAACCACCGTTGCATCTACTTTTTTAATACCGAATATGGATTCTGGAATCTTGATTTGAAGATTATCTTTTACTTTTAGTTGGCAAGAGAGCCGTTTGTTGGCAAGTTTGTCCTTGCGTGTAAGATGGGCAAGTTCAGTGGGCAGGATGCTTCCGCCGCCAGTGGTTACCTCGCACTTGCACATTCCACAGGAACCAGAGCCCCCACAGGCGGATGGCAGGAAAATATCCTTTTGAGATAAGGCAGACAACAGCGATGGATTGCCAGTAATTTTTATGGGTTCATCTGTATTCTTATTAATGGTAATTTCAAACTCACCTTTGCTGGTAACTTTGGATTCAACAAAGAGCAGAACGGTGACTAACGTTAAAATCACACTGGAAAAGATCAATATGCTCAGAAGGTATAACAATTTAGCACTCCTTATCTATATCCATTTTATAGTGTGATTCCTGAAAACATCATGAAGGTCATGGCCATGAGGCCGGCAACAATCATTGTGATCCCAAATCCGTCAAGACCCTTGGGAACATTGGCATATTTAACTTTATTTCGAATGGCGGCCATGGAAACGATGGCAAGCATCCAGCCGGTTCCGGATCCTGCACCAAAAATGATGGATTCAATAAAGGTATAGTCTCTTTCCACCATGAACAAAGATGTCCCAAGAATGGCACAATTCACCGCAATCAGTGGTAAAAAGACGCCTAAAGATGCATAAAGTAAAGGAGAATATTTATCGATTATCATTTCAACGGCTTGGACAAGGGCGGCAATGACAGCAATAAAGGTGATAAATTTTAAAAAACTTAAGTCCAGGTCACCAAATCCAGCCCATGACAGCGCACCGGGTGCCAGCAATCCGTGATAAATGATCCAGTTTACAGGACTGGTGACTGTTAAGACAAAGATAACTGCAAAGCCAAGGCCTGTGGCAGTTTCTACATTTTTTGAAACCGCAATAAATGAGCACATGCCTAAGAAATAGGCCAGAAGAATATTGCCGATGAACACGGAATTGATAAATAGACTGAGTAGATCACCCATGGTTATTTTACCTTTCTTCCTTTGATATTCCAGGCAGGCTGTTTTTTAGCCAGACCAGTAATCCAATGATAAAAAACGCGCCGGGAGCCAGTACCATAAGGCCCATGTCCTGGTATCCGATATCATATATAAATTGGGGAATAACATGAAAACTTAAAAGTTGCCCTGATCCTAGAAGTTCCCTTAAAAAGGCAACCGTTATTAATACTAAGCTGTAACCCAGACCGTTCCCGATCCCGTCAAAAAAGGAATCCATGGGTTTGTTGGCCAGGGCAAAGGTTTCTGCTCTTCCTAAAACAATACAATTGGTGATGATCAGACCAACAAAAATAGAGAGTTGTTTCGAGGTATCATAAAAAAAAGCTTTAAGCACCTGATCAGTGACAATGACCAGGGAGGCGATAATAGCAAGTTCTGCGATGATCCGGACATTGGAAGGTATCTTTTTCCTCAGCGAGGAGATTAACAGGCTGGAGAATGCCGTTACCAGCGTCAGGGCAATTCCCATGACAATGGCAGTGGACATTTTAACCGTAACTGCAAGAGCCGAGCAAATTCCCAGTACCTGGTAGGCCACTGGATTCTCTTCCCAGATGCCTTTTCTAACGATTTCCAAGTAGGTATTATTTTCTGACATAAAACGTGTTCCTTTTATTTATCGCCTTCCTTTTCTCTATTGTTTGGCTTTATATCTTTTTTATGTGCTCTAAGCTGTTTTTGCTGAAAAGAGATAGATACTTTGTCATATTTAACCAGTGTGTTTTTAATCCCTTCTGAAAGATATTTTCCGGTTAAAGTGGCTCCTGATATGCCATCCACATAGTTTGCACGTTTATCTTCAGGCAGGTTGGAAACTTTCCCTTTTGCAATGCCAACAGAAACAAATTTGTTTTGAGAATTCAGGATTTTTTTACCTTTAAAGTTTTTTTGAAACCAGGAACTTTCAATCTCACCACCAAGACCTGGGGTTTCAGAATGACTGAAAACTGAAAAGCCTGAAACGGTTTGTCCATCGGCCTCAAAAGCCAGATATCCTTTTATTTTCCCCCACAATCCCCGGGTATTGATGGGGAGAATATATCCCATGATTTTTTCCTGGTCCTGGAAAAAATAGAGCTGTAACGAATGGGCCGTCGGGGTGTTAATCAGTTGTCCCTGGTTGTCTACGATGACCTCTTTGATACGAGAATCGTAAAGTCGCTTGATTTCATCTTTTGGGGGTTTTTTTTCTTCTAGCAGGCCAGCGGCTTTGAGAATATTGGTTTTTTTGTCCAGCGCCATATTAGCATCCTGAAAGCCTTTTAATCCAACAGCGGACACTGTGATTAACAAGCTACAGATGATGGACAGCACCAGGGAAAAGACAATCACATTTTTTTTGCTGTTTTTATCTGTTGGATCAGACATTGGGAACCCTCTTTGACGTCATTTGCCTGAGTACAACATGGTCTATCAGTGGAGAAAAAACATTCATAAATAATATTGCCAGCATGGTGCCTTCAACAAATGCGGGGTTGGCCACTCGGATAATGACGGTCAAAAATCCGATCAAGCATCCGAATATCCACCGTCCCACATTGGTTCCGGGTGCGCTGACAGGATCAGTGGCCATAAATGATATTCCAAATAAAAAACCTCCGGCGCATAGATGATATAAAGGACCTGCATTCATCCAGCTATCCTGACCACCCGGCAGAAGATAGATGATAAGAGAGGTTATGATTAAACCTGTAATACCACCGATAATAATTCTGTAGTTGGCAATTTTAGTAACCATTAAAAAAGCGGCTCCGATAAGACAGCAAAGAGCTGAGGTCTCTCCAATGCTTCCCGGTACAAAACCTAAAAAAAGGTTGGATAAATTTAACCCTGCCTGTGAGAGCGTGCTTATGATTGTCTCCCCTTCCGGTGCCATAACAGACAGAGCCGTTGCACTACTGATGCCATCTACGGCATTTTTTGTGACCACCCAGATGTCTCCTGACATGGAAATGGGGTATGAAAAAAATAAAAAAGCTCGCCCGGTGAGTGCTGGGTTTAAAATATTTCTTCCGGTTCCACCAAAGACTTCTTTTCCAATGACCACACCAAATGATATACCTAGTGCGACTTGCCATAAGGGGATGGTGGCAGGCAGAGTTAATGGAAACAACAGCCCGGTGACCAAAAGCCCCTCACTGATTTTATGGCCGCGAATGGATGCAAAAAGAATTTCCCAGAAAAATCCCACGGCATAGGTGACAATAATGATAGGGACTACATACCGTGCGCCAATAAAAAAGGCCTTGAAAAAAGAGTAATTCATGCCCTGGGCCAGTCCGGCCTGGAAACCCGTATTATATATTCCAAAGAGTAAGACTGGCAGTAAGGCCAGGATTACAAAACTCATGTATCGTTTCAGATCTAGATGATCCCGGACAAACGGGGTATGTTTATTTTGGGGTGAGGGCAGAAAAAAGAAGGTTTTAGTTGCATCAAAAAGCGGTTCCATCGATTTGAATTTACCAGAACCTGTAAAATGTTTTTCACTTGATTTAAACAGTTTTCGTAATGGATTCATGGTTTATTGTTTGTCCTTGTAATGAGCATCTATTCCATCGGACAGAATTTGAGTCAGTTCAATTTTTGATGGGCAGACATATGAGCACAGGCCGCAGCGAACGCAATCCCATAAACCAAAACTTAATGCATCTTCAATATCATCGCTTGACAGGGCTTTCATAATAAAACTGGGAGCAAGGTCCACCGGACAAACACGAGTGCAGTATCCACAGTTTATACAGGCCCTTTGCTCACCATGAGAATTACAGTCAAATTCCTTTGGTGTTTGAGTAAGACAGGATAAAAAAGTTCTGGAGGCGCTGGGCTTGGAAAGTCCTGGAAGGATAAAACCAAACATTTCTTCTTCAGCATTGTCAGGGATTACATTCAGGTGGGTTTCAAAAAACCCCATGTGAGAGTCAAGGTCGACTTTTCGGCCATTAAACTGGCCGGTTGTAATCAGTGTGTCTATTTCAAAATTACCGACAATCTCTTTTACTGGAGCCCCTTGGCGGATAAGAATATGGGGTTTTTTATCCTGGGCACGGGTGACCGTTACCACTCTTTTTACCGGATACTGACCGGTCAAAAGAAATTGAGTGATCAGGATCAGGTGTTCGGCAGATATGCACCATGATTGATTTTGGGCCGGATTTGTTTTTAGCTTATAAAGAACAACCCCAGGGTCCCAGGATGGATATACGTCTGATACCTGATGGGTGATATGATCTTTGATTGATTCAAGTTTTCCCATACTGTCGCTGCGGGCACTAACAATAACTTGTTTTGTAAGGCAGTCTAACAATTTAAGGCCGGATTTAAATAAAGAAATTTGTTTCTCTATAACAATCCCTGGATGGGGAGAGAAGCGATCATTTCCATTTAAAGAAACGATGATCATGGGCGGTATATGGGTGTCATCTGCCGTGTCTTTTGAGGGGAATTGTCTGAAACATTGCCAAAGTCCACCTTTTTGAAGCATTTTTATGATATCAGTTTTGGGAAAAGTATCAAAATGGTCTGAATCAAAGTGATCAAATTGAATAAATTGATCGGTTTTATCCAGAGAGATGATCACTTCTTTTAAGCGCCTGCGTTCTCCAAAGACAATCTGTTTTATCCTTCCTGTGCCTGGAGAGACATAATGGATACCGGTATTGCGTTTGTCACAAAATAAAGGGGTGCCCACTTTTACAAAGTCATTTTCTTTGACCAGAAGTTTGGGGCGAATATAGGGAATATCCATGGCAGACACGGCGACTGTTTCTGGCATGGGTAACTGGATAAGGCTTGAGTCTGGCATCCCACCACGGGCAGGCTTGAATTTTTTTTTGGTGTTGATATTCTCCATAAGTTTACAAACCCAGTGATGTAATTAAAAAAGATTATTCTATTGTAAAATGGTTTACCATATCATGGAGTTTTTCTGCCAATTGCGATAATTGCTCTGAACTTAAAGCGATGCGGGTTGAATCAGAAGATATCTGGGATATGGATTGGCTGACATCATTAATGTCTGTTGCGATTTCAGAAGAGACCATGGATGTATGCGCCACATTTGAGCTGACTTCTTGAACGGCACTGGCTCCCTGGGACACGTTGGCATCAATCTCTTCAAGTGTATTTGTTTGTTCTTCAACAGCGGCGGAGATATTTTTTACAATGTCATTGACTTGGTTAATAATCTGAGAAATTCCTTTGATATCTTCAACGGTAGATGAGGTGGAATTTTGTATCCAACCGATGTTTTCTTTGATTTGTTCTGTGGCCTCAGCGGTTTGACCCGCAAGACTTTTTATCTCGTTTGCAACGACAGCAAATCCTTTCCCGGCTTCTCCAGCCCTTGCGGCTTCGATCGTTGCATTCAATGCCAGTAAGTTGGTTTGCTCAGAAATATCTGTAATTGCGCTGGAAACTTTGCTGATTTTTTTTGCAGCATTTCCTAAATCATCAACTCTAGCTGAGGCTGAGGTAACTTTTTGGACCGCTTTATCAGAAATAATAGCAGCCTCATCTGCATGGTGGGCAATCTCTTTGCTGGTAGAAGATATGCGGGATGTGGACTGTGAAATTTGTTGTGTGTTGGTGGTGAGTTCTTCCATGGCGGCTGCAACAGCATTCATATCTTCATTCATGTTATCTGCGTGCTTAGAAACATTGGCGGATTTTTCATCCGAGCTTTCCGTCTCTTTAGATAGTGTTGAGGCGACTTTATTCATTCCAGAAGAGGATTTATTAAGTGTCTGGGCCTCTATGGTGATGTTCTTAATATTTTGCTGTAAAGATCTTGCAAAGGTATTCAGATTGTACCCCAGTTGGTCCATTTCATCCATTTTTTTTGTGGATTTATTTGTGGTCTGAAATTGACAGGTCAAATCACCTTTGCTCATTTTTTGAGCAGTTAAGGATGCATGCAATAGTTTTTTTACGATGAGGCGTATCTGGAGAATACTGATCCCCATTAAAAGGATACCTATAATTAAGCCTATTGTTTGAAATGCAATTAAAGTATGTATCTTTTTTTCAGAAGATTCCTGGAGCATTGCAACAGCGGCATGCATTTCTTTTAGCAGTTTTAAATTATGGGTTTTGATATAATTGATATCTTGGGCAGTATTCTTTGTATTAGAAAGCGCATTCTCAATATGATGTTTAAATTCTTTCCAAAGTGTTTTTACAACATTTAATTGTGATAACTCCGGCTCCATCGCTTTGGGTAAGGGAGCATGTTTTCCTTTTAGATCTAATGATAATGGGGCATTGCCTGATTCTATGAGTGCAGATAAGGTGATATCAAAGATTTTGATAGTGTTTTGGGCACTTAAAGTGGTGCGTTGTTTTTCGTTCTGATCAGTGATTGTTGTAAGCAAAAACAGCTCTTTAGTCATCTTTTGAGTCAGCATTCTCTGGCGACCAGCAAGATTGATGGCCAGGCCGTCTGCTTTTTGTGCAGAAGTGGTATAAAAAGTGACTAAAAACATGGATAAAATAATGAATGATAGTCCTGCCACAATCAAACCGAGTTTATATCTGATGGCCATATAATGCATCCTTTATTAGAAGAGTTTGGAAAAATTAAATATAACTTATCATAAATGATTTTAGGGTTCAATCTATATGACATTCATAATCAAATAGGTAGCAGTTATACTTTAAAGGTGTGGTTATTGTTCTTGGATGATATAGCCCTTTGATGCAAGTTGTGAAAGCAGGCCGTCATTTCCGACTAAATGCGCCGCACCAACCAGAATAAACTCAATTTCTTTTGTTTTTAACATGGCTTCAATTTTAGGAATCCAGGTATTGTTTCGTTTTACAAACATGGTGTTATATATTTTAGGGAATTCTTTTTTTATCGGGGTGATGGCAAGTTCTTTTAGTTTGTTATTATCCCCTTTTAGCCATGCTGCTTTCATTGATTGGAGCATATGGGGAAGTTCTTTAATATCATGAATTGAATACTCAATTAATTCATTTTCTCGTCCAACACCCATATCGGAAATAAATGAAATTTGTTCCTGGGGTGTTTCCAGTTGCCCCAATTGTTTGTTGTCATTTAATGCTTTTAGAGTATAAAATTCATCCACACCCATACCAAAAAGGCCTAATCGTTGAACTTCTAAAATAGTCATTGTGATCGCAATCATGCCCGGTTTAAACCCAATCAGATCGGCCATAGGAATACCTCGCTGGGAAAAGTGCTGTTCCAGACTTTGGTATGTTTTTTCATTTAAAACGGTTTTTAAATTACGACCGTCGGAGTATGAAAGTTCTCGCAGCATGAATTGCTGTACTTCAGGCGTTTGTATTTTTTGCATATCTGTTTCAAATACAAGAATGGCAGATTGGTTATAGGCGTTTTCAAATGCAGGTGGCAATGGATAATCGGCTTCGGACAATATGTGGATGGTCCCACCAATAAAAAGTTGTTGATTTCCTTTTACAATTTTCCATACCGGGGATGCTGCCTGGACAGAATGTATGGAAACTACGAATAAAAAAAACAATATATAAAGAGGGTTTTTTTTGTTCATGATATATCCTTTTTTATCTGTATTTAGTGTGATCTGTCTGGTCAAGATGGTTTTATGATACGTCATTTCTTGTGATATGCAAGATGAAATAGCGTTTTAAAAAGTATCATAGAAATTCTCTATATATTATCTTTAAGGCATTTCTTTAATCAATTTGATTGTCTGTAATAATTTTACTAGTATGATTTTTTGATAAATAAGGCATGGGTATCTTTCATGATCAAACGGCTAATAAAGTTATTTTTTTCCTCAAAAAAGCTATATTTTTGTGTTCGAATTGCTCTGGGGGCGGTGTTTATCATCTCTGGTGTTTTCAAGCTGTTTGATCTTGATTCTTTTGCAAAGGTTGTTGATGCATTTGCTCTTTTGCCTTCAGAGTTTTGTTATCTTTTTGCGGTTGGCTTGTCCGTTTTTGAAATAGGTTTGGGTATGGGGATAGCCGTAAAGATAAAGGGTAGTCTTTGGGTGGCTATCTTGCTGTTGTTGATGTTTATTGCAGTTTTAAGTCATGCCATTTTTATGGGTTATGATATCGATTGTGGGTGTTTTGGCCCCGATGATCCTGAAAGAAAGCTGTTTTCTACTTTAAAAATATCACTTTTCCGGGATGTTTTTTTCGTAGCCCAGGCGGCGTACCTGTATGCGTGGCAAAATAAGAATAATATAATGGTTTAAAGGAGAATGTTGATATGAGAATCATAAGAAATTCCGGGTTATTTTTAATCGTTTTTTTGTTAATCTCCATGCTTGCAATGCCGGCAAATGCTCTTTTCGGCGGAGGAAAATTTAAGCAAGAGGTGGAAAAAGAAACCGGAGCTGTCAAATTGGTAAGAGAAATACAAAAAGGTGGCTACGATGTTGTTAAAACCCAAGAACTGAAACAGTGGATGGCCGACAAAAAGAATATGGTTATTGTTGATACCATGCCCTATGAAGCCAGCTATAAAAAAGCCCATGTGCCAGGGGCAGTGCAATTTTTGTTCCCAATTCCGGATATGCTCCAATGGGATAAAGCACAGACCAATCAGAAATCCATAAAAGATTTTGAAGCGCTTTTGGGGCCGGATAAAGAAAAAGTGGTTGTAATATATTGTGGTTTTGTAAAGTGTACGAGAAGCCATAATGGGGCGTTGTGGGCAAAAAAGCTGGGGTATAAAAATGTATTTCGTTTTCCAGGTGGGATTTATGCTTGGAAAGGAGCTGATTTCAAGGTCGAAACAGAATAATCTTGATTTTCTTTATCAATTCTAATAAAAATTTGGTTTGATAAAAACAAACAATTGTAGTTTTTAAAAAACCTTAGTTAAGAAGGATAGAGATTATCATGGATCAAGCTGTAATAGATCAAGTATCAGCGCAGGATTTTCTTGACCAACTGTTGCCCCAGGAAATGAGTGATCAGTTTTTTGATGCACTTTATGGAGATGCCTTAGAAGGTGCATATGATATCCGGCTTGAATTTATTAATGCCAATGAGAAACGGATTGTTCTGGCATTTAATTTGACCCAGCGGCCAGGAAAATGCCTGGTTTGCAGTTTGACATATGGACTTCCCAATGTTTTTTCCCGCCACCCACTGATTAATATCAAAGGTATGGTGAAAAAAATTGAAGAAAAAGGGATTGAGATAACAGGTTGGCGCTTAGGAGAGACAGAGGAACAAAATTCATCTAATCATACCATCCCGTTTTATCTGGATCTGGTATAAAAAAAGAATAGCGATAGCTCATAAAAAAAGGCCGAAGTTGCAACATGCAATTTCGGCCTTTTTTTATTGGTAAAATTCCTGTGGGTTTTGGGTGGTGCTTATTATTTAGGAAGTTTAGGAAATTGTTTATTGATTGTCTTATTCCAAGCATCTATATCAGATTTGACCTTTTTGAATAATGACCCGGTATTGCCTTTGATAGTGATGCTTTCTATGGTATCTTCCTGGGTGATACTGTTTACAATTTCCTGATCTTCATCACTTTGTACTGCACCGAAAACAGTATGCATCCCGTCTAAATGCGGGGTGGGACCATGGGTGATAAAAAACTGACTGCCATTTGTTCCGGGGCCTGCATTGGCCATGGAGAGGATTCCAGGTTTGTCATGTTTTAAATCTTTATTAAATTCATCTTTGAATTCATAACCGGGGCCTCCCATTCCATTGCCGTAGGGGCATCCGCCCTGGACCATGAAATCTGCAATAACACGATGAAATTTTAAACCATTATAGTATTCTCTTTTTGCAAGGTTTGCAAAATTTCCACAGGTAACAGGGGTCTGGTCGGCAAAAAGTGTTATGTTGATTGTCCCCTTACTTGTTTCGATAAGTGCTGTTAAGTCAGGCATATTGTTCTCCTTTTTTGTAAAAAAAATAAATTATGAACAAAACTAAGCGCTTAAATGTATTTGTCAAATTGAAATCAGACAGATTTTTATCGTCTATTCTTGTTTGGTGATATTTAGAAACATGATGTTTTATGTCGGTTCTGATGGTGTTGACGGTAACGTTGACAAAAATAGGTCTATTTAGTATTTGAAGAGTATCAGCTTACTCAAAAACGATGCTGAGTCTTATCAAATACTAACATCGGGAAAACCTGTTTTATGAGAGAAAATAAATCTGCAGATTCGACAAATATTCTTATCCTGGGCCTTGGTGGTGTTGGATTTTATCTTGCTAAACGGCTGGTGCATGAAGGGTATTCAATTACGGCAATTGAACCGGATAGCGGATTGATCCGTGATGCGGACAGCAATATCGATGCGCGTATTATTCAGGGCAATGCTATGAGTATTGAGTGCTGGAAAGAAGCCGGTGCTGCAAAAATGGATTATTTGATTGCAGTAACCAATAATGATGCTGTCAATATGCTCAGTTGTCAGATTGGTGACCGTTTTGGTATTCCGCGTAAAATTGCTCGGGTTCGGTCTACAGATTTTGGAAGTAGTGATTCAATTTTGAATGCCCAGGACCTTAAAATCGATTTGATTATTCACCCAGAAGAGCTTGCTGCACAGGAAATTTTCAGGTTGCTTAAGCTTCGGGCTGGAAATGACATTATTGCTGCCGCTAAAGGGCGTATACAGGCGATGGCTACCCGTATTCATGAACAGTCTCCCCTTGCTTATCGAAAATTAAAAGATATCTCTCAGGAATATAATGAATTTCCGTTTCGTATTGTGGCCATTGCTCGAGGAATTACCACATTGATTCCCAGTGGAGAAGATGAACTTTTGCCCCAGGATCAAGCATTCTTCATGGCCAGCAATGAGGATTTAACCCGGTTAATGAGTTTGACAGGGGTTGAACAGCAAAAACGTCACCGAGTTATGATTGTTGGGGGAGGCCTTGTGGGACAGCGAGTCGCTGAATTATTGGGTAAAAGCTTTAAAGTCAGGATGATTGAGAAAAATGAATTGGTAGCGAAGGAGTTGTCATTTTCCTTGAAAAATACTGAAGTTCTAAATGGTGATGGGTCAGATTCCGACGTGCTGATTTCAGCGGGTTTGCTGGAGATGGATACCTTTATTACTGCCACAGGTGAAAATGAAACGAATATTATGACCAGTGTGTTGGCCAAACACCTGATGACATCCCAGGGCAAACAAAAACTGAGTAACAAGAGTATTACCCTTGTTAATAAAGAAGATTATGTTGTTCTAGCGACAACCATGGGATCGGATCTGGCCTTGAATAAAAAAATTTTAGCCGGTAATCAGATCTTGAAATTTATTCGTAGGGGTGAGTTAATTTCAGTCGCCCATCTGCACGGATTTGATGCTGAAATGGTAGAGATTATAGCCGCACCGAATTCTTTAATTACGAAAAAACCACTTTCTAAAATTGGATCGTATTATAATGAAAAGATAATGATCGGGGGTATTCATAGGAATGATACGTGGCAGGTTGCTGTGGGCGATACCCATATCCAGGACAATGAACGGGTGATTGTTGTTTGTATGTCACAGAATTTAAAGGATGTTCAAAAATTATTCCAGGCAAAAACCTGATTTTTATTTTTTCCAAAAAGAGGGATAGAAGATAACCAGGGCCGAGAACATTTCCAGTCTTCCCACAAGCATATTCCAGGATAAAAACCATTTGCCGGCATCGGAAAAAAAAGCATAATTCTGGCTTGGACCAACGCCGCCAAATCCCGGACCAACATTCATAAGTGTGGCAATTACCGAGCTCATGGCTGTGGTGAAATCAATAGGGTCCAAAAGGGTCATAATGCACCCGCCGCCGAGGATCAGAAAAACATTGGCAACAAAATAACAATAGGCCAAGTGTATAATCTGGGAGTCTACAGGTTTTTTGTTTAATCGAACAGAGACCAGAGCCATGGGTTTAAAAAAGATATGTTTAATTACAGCGATACCAAATTTGCATAGGAGTATGTAATGAACAATTTTAATGCCGCTGGTGGTGGAGCCGGCA
>JAWSVH010000294.1:0-599 GCA_033852015.1 Desulfobacula sp. | reverse complement strand
GATAGAATTCCCTCAAGGGATTCGATAATGGTGGTTTCATCGTCAACAATTAAAACTGCTGGATACATGGAATCTTTCTCCTGTTTTTTTCATTATTAAGCCGGTAACTCAATAATAAATTTTGCTCCTCTGGGTTTATTATCTTGGACCCTTATTACACCATTATGATCAGAAATGATAGAGTTGACAATCGCCAAACCTAATCCCATACCCGATTTTTTGGTGGAAAAATAGGGTTCGAATAACCGGGTTTTTTCCATGTCGGAAATCCCTTTGCCGTTATCCGCTATTTCGATTCTTACAATTTTTAAAATATCATCATAAGAGACATCGATCAGAATCATTCCTTTTTGATTTATTGCAGCGACGGCATTATCAATCAGGTTTATAAATGCTTGCTTCATATGTTGTTCTCCCAGTTTTAACACCGGGATATTATCGGAGAATCTGGATCGGATATCGACTTGCTCAAGACCTTCTTTATATAAGGCAATGGTTTCCAGTATAATATTTTCGATCCTGCATTTTGCGATGTTTGCATCGGGAAACTTTGCAAATGCCGCAAATTCATTCACCAGATTTTTGATCAGATCTACGTG
>JAWSVH010000293.1:0-2117 GCA_033852015.1 Desulfobacula sp. | reverse complement strand
ATAATATTTTTAACTTGTTTCTCTTTTCTTAGCAGATCCTGAGCCTGACTTTTGGTGATCAATTTGGCTGCTATAAGTATTTTACAGATATTTTGAGAAGAAAATCTTTTGTCCCTTTGATTCTGCATAGAAATATTCATCCTGATAGATAGAGGGTTAAATGTTATTTTCTATATATAATTTATAGACAATACCATTGTAAAGTCCTAAGATTTTTTAACATTTATTCTAAAACTCTTAATAAAAAATAAAAATGCCGGGTGAAATTACAAACCTTCACACCCGGCATTTTTAAATTTATTGTGAAACGCTTTTTTTATCTAGTCTTCTTCAATAACAATGGCGTCTTCTTCACAAACTTCTACACAGCTTTCACAGCCCATGCATTCTTCAGCATTCACAGCAACAGATTTATCATCTTCCATTTCAAATACTTCCACAGGACATACGTCTACACATTCTTCACAACCAACACATTTTGCTTGGTCAACAATTGGATTAAATGCCATTTTAATAGCCTCCTTAAGGAATTAACAATTCTTATATTATAAAATAATTTTTTAAATATAATTTGTATTAAAAAACGCTTTTATAACATTAAATAAATTAAAATCAAGTTTTTTTATCACTTTAGGTTGACCAGACAAACAGCTACCTGCTTTTCTGATACATTTAAAAGTGTATTAATCATATCACCGGAAAAAAGACACAATTTAATCTGTCCTGAAAGTGAACAGCAACCAGCCATTTCTGGCAGGCCTGATTCCCGGCTTTCTTCTTCATGAACGGACCGCATCAGATACTCACAAAATTGATGCTGCCATTCAGCTTTCATCTCGCAATTATTTTCATGCACTTTTATCTGATCGATGTCAAGGGCATTTACAACATCTGTACTATTTGACTCAAGATAGTCAAAAACTGCAGGACTTGTCGTCACAAAAAAACGCATGCCCTGTTCTTGGTCCAATCTTCGGCTTGATGCCATAACACTGGACCAGGAAGCGATCCGCTCACCTGTCATCACACACCCTGCATCGTTTTGTGCAACAGAATTATTTTCAACTTTCTCTTCTATAGGATTTTCAAGACCTTGTAACGCTATAAGAAGTTCTTTTTTCCTTTTATCGACACCCTCTAACTCCGAATCGATCTGTTCATTTTGCTCATCACACAATTGAGCCATTCTTAAAAAGAGCAATTTTTTATCATAACTATCAACAGGTAGATTATCTGAATCCCTCTGAGTGCCCCTAATCTGTGATTTAATGGTACTGACATGGGTATCACTGGTGAAATATGCACTATCTTGTATAATAGCCTTAAGATTGTGTTCATTCCCCTTGTGAATCTTTGCCCATTCTGTATACTGCAAAACTTTTTGATTCAGAGCAGCAAGATCCTTTTCAGGCAAAGATATTCGATGAATATTCCCGGCTTTGGATGCATCTTTTAAATGTTTGGACTCATCACCTTCGGGTTTCACAGACAAATAATTTAAGGCAGGAAAGAATGCCAAAACCGTATTCAACTGATGTTGGGTAACATGTGTAAATGGAAAAAATATAAATTGTACCGTCATAGGTCTACCTTTTTGTCGTGAACATTTACACCCAGATCATCCAGTTGTTTCCGAATCTTATCTGCCAGGTTCCAATCCTTATTCTGCCGCGCCTGTTCACGCTGATCAATAAGACCCTGAACCTTTGCAGAATATTCCTTTTTTTTATCAAAGCTGAAAATTTTCAACACAGAATCCATGTTTTTGAAAGATAACAACAATTTTTTTGCATGGCTTTGATTAATTTTACCTTGATCAACCAACTGATTAATCATTTTTACATGGGCCAAAAGAGAAGAGGTCACACCCGAAATTTTTAAATCATCCTCTAACGATCCCAAAAAGGCGGATTTCATATCATAGATCAACTGATCAATTTCCTCAAAATCTTCACCTTGTTTAATGGCACCCAAAGATTTTATACAACGATTTATTTTATCCAACGTATTATGGGCCTGATTCAAAGATTTTTCAGATAGAATCAGAGTTTTTCGATAATGATTGGATATTAACCAAAACCGAAGCGTTTTAGGCGCCCATCCCTTTTGGACCAGTG
>JAWSVH010000292.1:0-616 GCA_033852015.1 Desulfobacula sp. | reverse complement strand
GCCACAGACCTGTCAGCCATTATGAAATCTTTTTTGGGTCTTTTGTTTGATAAAAATAGAATCGGTTTTTTAAGAGAAATTGCTTCGTATTATAAAGATCTGGCTGACGAGCTTAAAGGCGTTGTCAAAGCCAGTATTGTTTCGGCAACTGAGTTGTCTAATGATGCAGTTGATAAAATCAAAGAAGCTCTGTCAAAAAAGACTGGAAAAAATATTGTTTTAAATGTTGAGCAGGACCCGAGTCTCATAGGTGGTGTTGTAACAAAAATAGGGGATCTTGTTCTGGATGGCAGCGTTAAAACTCAGCTGATTAATATGAGAGAAACATTAAATAAAGGTGAGATTGTCTAATGGAAATTAAAGCAGAAGAAATAAGCCAAATAATAAAAGACCAGATCAAAGGTTTTGATGCAGAGGTCGACCTGAGTGAAACAGGGGTAGTTCTTTCCGCAGGTGATGGTATTGCACGTGTATATGGTCTTGAAAAAGTAAAAGCTATGGAGTTGGTTGAATTCCCTGGTGGAATTTTGGGACTTGCATTGAACCTTGAGTCTGATAATGTGGGTGGCGCAATTTTGGGTGATGATAAAGTCATTAAAGAAGGTGATGTCGTAAA
>JAWSVH010000099.1:0-6144 GCA_033852015.1 Desulfobacula sp. | reverse complement strand
GGGCGGCTCATATGGGTTATACTTTGGCTTATGGTCGAGTAAAAGGACAAGGCCTATTCACATCAATTAATTTCACAATTTTATTTTCGACTTTTATTACTCTCTTGTTTGTTAACCGGTTTATAGCTGACTTTCCTTTCTTATTATACTCATCGAGGATGCTATCTATATTTTTTTCACCCCCGGCCTTTTTTAGGGCGTAGATAATTAACTCCTCTACTATTTCCAGATACCAAATTCTCGATAAAATAATAAGCAACAAAAACACAACTATACTCAAAACATATCTTTGAAAAAATAATAAAACCAGAAATGAAATCGCTAATGGAATAATTAGAAAAGTCAATTTTTGAACTCTTGTTTTATTTATATAAATCAGCATGGAAATTTATTAAAAGTATAACTACTATTATATATCACTTTTGATATATAATATGATTTGTGTAAAATATCAAAAGTGATATAAAGTGTGAATTTTTTATTTTAATATGTTATTTATATTAAAGAAAATAATTGAAATTTCGTATGGATAAATATATCATAAAAGCCAAATATAAGAAATGAGAAATATATCATTTGGAGATATTATGGAACAAGAGCCAAAATTGCTTGAAAAGATGCAAAATAGATTGCGGGTGCTGCATTATAGTATTCATACTGAAAAGTCATACCTGGATTGGGTAAAACGCTTTATTTTATTTCATGATAAACGTCATCCTGAGAGTATGGGAACACAGGACATTGAGCGGTTCCTTGAATATCTTGCGGTTGAGCTTAATGTCGCATCAAGTACTCAGAATCAGGCTTTGAGCGCAATTTTGTTTTTGTTCAAAGAGGTGTTGAGGCTTGATCCTGGCTGGGTCAGTGCCAGTAAACGAGCGAAGCGTCCTCAAAAAATTCCGGTTGTTTTTTCCCATGCGGAAATTAAACAGGTTTTTCTCCATCTGGATGGTGTTTACTGGTTGATGGCTCATTTGTTGTATGGTTCCGGGTTAAGGTTGATGGAGTGTGTCCGTTTGCGGGTCAAGGACATTGATTTTGACCATAATCAGATCCTGGTTCGGGGTGGCAAGGGGAACAAGGATCGAAGGAGTGTTTTTCCTGGTGTGCTTAAAGAGCCGTTGAAAATTCATTTGGAAAAGATAAAGTTGATGCATGTAAAAGACCTGGCAGATGGACGTGGAACTGTTTTTTTGCCCCATGCACTGGCAAGAAAATATCCGGGTGTTGAGACGGATTGGGCCTGGTCATATGTTTTCCCATCTCATAAGTTGTCGAAAGATCCGCGTTCCGGTGTGCTTCAAAGGCATCATCTTGACGGTCAGGGGCTTCAGCGGAAGGTGAAAAAGGCGATCCGTCTGGCGGATATTCCCAAACAGGGAAGTTGTCACACGCTTCGTCATAGTTTTGCTACTCATCTTTTGGAAACCGGGTATGATATCCGGACGATTCAGGAGTTGCTGGGTCACAAAGATGTTCGGACCACTATGGTGTATACTCATGTTTTAAATAAAGGTGGAAGAGGAGTGGTCAGCCCCTCTGATGTTTTGGGTATGGCATAGCTCCGCTTTTTTACTTACAGCCGGAATCTGATTTATTCGGCTGTAAGTAAAGTTGTAGTTTATCTATATAGGGAGTTTGGAAGAATTGCAATCAGTGAAAACCCCTAGTTTTGAAAAAAAGTTCAAATTTTTCATTTTATTCAATCTCAAAAGCGCGTTCGCCATGGAGGGCATTATCAAGTCCGGCAAGCTCATCGTCTTTTTCTACTCGAAGTCCATTGGTTATTAATTTTGTAGCTGTAACAACAATAAAAGTGGCTGTGGCACTGAAAGCGATGGTGCCAACGATACTTAAAAATTGGATCCAGACTTGTTTTGGGTTGCCATAGAATAGGCCTGTTGCGCCTTCGGTAATTGCGGGAGATGCAAAAAGTCCAGTGGCGAGGGCTCCCCAGATACCACATAGGCCATGGATTCCAAAGGCATCCAAGGAATCATCGTATCCAAGCTTTTGTTTGAGAATGGCAACGCCAAAGTAACCCAGTAGACCTGAAACGGCTCCGATAGCCAGGGCGCCGCCAAGTGTGACAAAACCTGCTGCAGGGGTGATGCCGACCAGTCCGGCTATAGCGCCGGAAGCCAAACCGAGGACGGTGGGTTTTTTACTGTGTTTCCATTCAATGAGTAACCATGCGATTCCGCCAATGGCTGCTGCGGTGTTTGTGACCAGAAAAGCTGAGGCTGCTAGTCCGTTTGCTCCAAGTGCGCTGCCGGCGTTAAAGCCAAACCACCCAAACCAGAGCAGGCCTGCGCCAAGGGCTGTAAATGCAACAGATGATGGAATCATGGCTTCTTTGCCATATCCTTTTCTTTTGCCGACCATTAGTGCGAGGACAAGGCCGGAAACCCCGGCATTGATGTGGACGACATTTCCTCCTGCAAAATCAAGGGCGCCGATTTTATGCATCCACCCACCACCCCATGCCCAGTTGCAGACGGGTGTGTATACAAAGGTTACCCACAAAATGGTGAACACGATCCATGAGGAGAATTTCATTCTATCCACGACGGATCCGAGTATGATGGCAACGCCGATGCAGGCAAAGGTCATTTGGAAAACAACAAAAATGATGGTTGGGATGCTTCCAGACAGGGAATTGATATCAATACCGTTTAAGAGGATATGTTTAAAATTTCCAATGAAAAGGCTTGTGCTTTCTCCAAAGGCCAGTGAGTAACCCCACCCGATCCAGATGATGCTGGTCAGGCAATATGCTACCAAGGTCATGGCGATGGTGTTGAGCAGGTTTTTGTATCTTGACATCCCACCGTAAAACAGGGCGAGGCCTGCCGGAGTCATCATCATGACCAGGGCGGTTGACATAGTTACCCAGGCTGTGTCGCCTGTGTCAAGCGTGTCGGCTGCAAAAGCGCGGGTTGAGAGTGAAAGTATGAATCCGATCCATATTAGAACTCTTTTTAGTGGCATGTTAAATATCCTTTTTTTAAAATTATATTTTGTTTATTTGTATTTTATATAGAGCAAAGGGCGTGCCAGTACGCAGGTGTGATGGGTTATGTCGAGGGAACTATCTGAAAATATAGGATATATTTAATTGTAACTTTTAGGTTTGTGGAGTTATGTCATTGGATTTATTCCAAAATTGTAAGTTATTTAAAATAGATTAAGTGCAAAATTGTAATAAAAAATCAATGGGTACTAATTTTGACTTAATAGTTTCTTGATGGGTGGTGGTGCAAGGAGTGTGGGGAATAATAAAATTACAATTTTGTGTGTTCAAAGTGAGGGGATCACGGTGGAGTCATGCTTGGATTGGATAAGTGTTTTCCACGGTAAGGGTAAGTGCCCCCCAGTTTTCATCTACTTTACCCTGTAGAAAATAGGGTTTGCCATAGTCCAGTATGTGGCAGAACAGAGCATAGGGTTTTGGGAAAAAAACCGTTTCAACAATACCGGTTTCATCTTCAAAGGTGAGAAATTTCATGGGGTCTCCATGTTTGGTTTTTATCACCTTGCCAGTGATGAGCCATCCTGCAAAAATGATTCGTTGGCCAGTGAATTGGCTTAAATGATGTGCTTTAACAGTGTGTTGTTGTTGGATAGTTTTTCTATATAAGGTGATGGGGTGGCAAGAACATAAAAATCCTAAGACCCTGAACTCTTGTCGAAGTCTGTTTTTAAGTGTGTCCTGGGGAAGATTCGGCAAAGGGACCGTGGTTTGAGGTGCGTCAAAAAGGTTGGGCGCTTGGCATTGTTTTTTTTGTTTTTGCCATGCACTAAAGGCCCATAATATAGTCGCCCGGCTAATATCTGGCGTTAAACTTTCTAAGCTGCCGCTGTGAACCAGAGCACGCAGTTCATCTTCTTGAGGATGGATTCGGGTGAAAAAATCTTTAAGATCTGAGAAGGGTGTTTTTTGTCGTTCTGACAGAATGGCTTTCATGGTTTTAACGGAGAGGTCTTTGATGCCTGCCAGGCCAACCCTGAGCTTGAGGCTGTCACCCTTCCAGTTGATATCACTGTGATTGATGTCTGGAGGCAAAATTTTTATGCCCAGTCTTCTGGCTTCGGAGATATAGGCAAAGGTGGAGTAAAACCCACCCTGGTTGGTGATGACAGCGGCCAGAAAATGTGCCGGATAGTGGGTTTTTAAATAGGCAGCCTGAAAAGATACCCGGGCATAGGAAGCACTATGGGGTTTGCAGAATGAATATCCTGAAAAACTGGTGATCATCTCCCAGATGCGGGTGATATCTGTTGAGGAGACATTGTTTTTTTGGGCTCCTTTTTTGAATTGTTCATAATAATCGGCCAGTTTTCGGGTCTTGTCTTTTTTTGACATGGTTTTTCGTAATCCATCGGCAGCGGCATGGGAAAACCCGGCAATTTTAACAGCGACTTTTGAAACGTCTTCCTGGTAGACCATAATGCCATATGTATCGTTGAGTATATCTTTCAGCAATGGGTGGATGGGTTTCCAGACGCCTGTGTGGAGGCGGAGGAGATATTCCTGGATAAATTCATTGGCAGCAGGCCGGATGATGGAAGAGTGGATGACCACATGTTCAAAATCACCTACTTTTGATTTTTTTTGCAGCAGTCGTGTGGCCGGGCTTTCAATATAAAAGCATCCCATGGTATTGCCCTGGGCAATGGTTTGCTGGGTGTCATAGTCATCTTCCGGATCCAGTGTATTAAAGTCATCAAATTTACCTGTGGTCTTTTTGACGGTTTCAATGCTGTCCCGGATGACGCCAAGGCTGCGGTTGCCCAATAGATCAATTTTGACCAGACCGGCGGTTTCTGTCCCATCTTTGTCCCACTGGATTAATGGTACACCTTTGGGTGCGGTTTGTATCGGTACATAGGTGTTAATGGGCTTAGGGGTGATGACAATCCCACCGGGATGAACAGACAGGTATCTGGGGGTGCCGGTGAGGGCCTGGGCATATGCCATGATTTGTGGCCAGGGTTGGGGAAAGTCTATAGATTGGAATTCCGGGCGGTGTTTGATCCGATCGATCAGGTCTTGTTCGGTTTCATCCAGTTTCCAGAACCAGGGCAGTCGTTTGGAGACTTTGTTAATTTCTGCAACAGGCAGTCCGAAGACCTTTGCTACTTCCCGGACAGCCATTCTTGGCTGGAACAGGATATGGCTGGAGACCATGGCGCTGTGGTCTTTGAAGTTGGTGAGCACCCAGTTTAGAATGTCATCTCTTTCGTCCCAGGCAAAATCAATGTCAATATCCGGTGGGTCAGTCCGGTCTGGGTTTAAGAATCGTTCAAAGTACAGGTTATATTTTATAGGGCATACATTGGTGATTCCTAAACAATAGGCCACAATGGATGCAGCGCCTGACCCTCTTCCACAGATGCGGGAAGCACGCTTGACAATATTTTGAACCACCAGAAAATATTCGCAAAAATTTTTTTGCCGAATAATGGTCAATTCATGATCTATTCTGGATAGTATTTTTCCGGACAGACTTTGGCCATAGCGGTTTTTGGCACCGGCGATTGTTTTTTTGTACAGCAACTGGTCCGCTGGAAGAGTTGATGCTTGGTGGTGCGGTGGCATGACGATGCCAAAATTGGGTCCGGTGAATTCAAGTTTTTCACTTAAAGTAACGGTGTTTTTTATGGCAAAAGGCTGGATCTCAAATTTTTTTTGATAGAATTCAGGAGATGCTAAAAAGGCTGTGTCTGGTGCAATATCTTTTGGATTCGTGCGGCTTAAACAGGTGTTTTTTTCAATGGCCCGGAGCATACGGTGGATGGAGGCATCTTTTTTATCTAAAAAGAAACTGCCGGGTGTGGCCACCATGGGGATGTCTAATTTTTTTGCTGTTGCACACAGGGGGTGGTGTGTCGATAGCGGGTTACGGGCCAGGTTGACGGCAAGATCCACCTGATTTTCGTGCCAAAAGGGTAGCAGATCATGGTTTTTTGTCAGCACCAGTAATCCTCGGCTTAAGGGGGGTAAGGCCATTTTCAGGGAAAAGTGTTTATCTCTGTGGCGTTGGGTGATCAAGCGAGTCAGATGGCTGTAACCTTCTTTTGTTTTCACAAGACAGATGGCCCGGTGACGGGTGGCAGCATCGGTGAGTTCTGCGCCAATGA
>JAWSVH010000098.1:0-22119 GCA_033852015.1 Desulfobacula sp. | reverse complement strand
CCACAGTTAAAATGAGTGAAAAAGGTCTTGGAACGGTGATGTCTGATAATATCTGTTTCCCTGCCAAGTTGGTTCATGGTCATATTTGGGATTTGGCTGAAAAAAAGGTGGACCGGATATTTTTTCCTATCGTAGTATACGAAAAGAATGAATATGAGAATGCACTGAATGCCTATAATTGTCCGATTGTATCCAGTTATGCCGATGTGATTGAAAGTGCAGTCCAGCCGAATGAGCGCTTTGGTATTCCTTTGGATCGACCTGTAGTCAATTTTAATGATGATGTTTTGCTTAAAAAAATATGCATCAATTATTTAAGACAATTTGGCATTAAAAAAACATTGATTAAAAAAGGGTTTGATGCAGCCCTTGAGGCGTGTAAGGCCTTTAAAACAGATGTTGCCAAAAAAGGTTCTGAATATATTGAGAAAGCAAGAGAGAATAAAAGTCTTCTCATTGTACTGGCAGGTCGTCCGTATCATTTGGATGGTCTGATTAATCATAAAATTCCTGGGATTCTGACTGAATTGGGTGCAGATATTATTACTGAAGATGCAATACCCATAAGTGGTAAATCTCTTGAGGAAGTGCATGTTATTACGCAGTGGGCCTATCCTAACCGGATCTATAATGCTGCCAGATGGGTGGCAAAAGAATCTGATAATATTCAGATGGTGCAACTTAATTCTTTTGGATGTGGGCCAGATGCCGTGGTGATTGATGAAACTCGTGAGATTTTAAGAGCCGGACAAAAAAACCATACGTTGATCAAGGTGGATGAGATATCAAATCCGGGGTCTGTAAGGTTAAGGTTGCGGTCTATGGTGGAATCTTTAGCAGATTTTAAATTGAGGGAAAAGTCTGTTCCACTGCAAAGAAAACCGTTTCTTCGGTTTGGAAAAAAAGACCGTAAAAGAACGATTTGGGCACCATTTTTTGCAGAAGATTACTCTTCTTATTTGCCACCAATATTTAAAAGTGCCGGGTATGATTTCAAAATATTACCCCGACCGGATAAAGAATCTGTTGATTTAGGGTTGGAGTATGCCAACAATGATATTTGCTATCCTGGGATTATTGTTCTTGGGGATATTATAAAAGCGTTGAAAAAAGAGCAGTATCATCCCAAAGATATCGCCATTGGTATTACACAGACCGGAGGCCAGTGCAGATCATCTAATTATTTGAGTTTAATTCGAAAAGCAATGATCAATGCCGGGTTTGAAGATATCCCGGTGATTTCTGTAACCACTTCCGGGGGGCTGATTGATCAGCCCGGCTTCCAGATGAACTGGTTGATGAAGATTAAACTATTGTTTTTTACCACCATGTATGCCGATTGTATCGCAAAGATGTATTATGCGACGGCTCCCAGAGAAAAGACCATTGGTCACAGTCAAAAAGTTCGTCAGCATTATATGAAGACGGTGAGAAGTGCCATTGTTAAGGAAGATTATTCCAAGATCTTACATCAGCTTAAAAATGCAGTGAAAGATTTTAATGATATCCCGGTACATAAAAAAGATCTTCCCAAAATGGGAGTGGTTGGTGAGATTTATGCAAAATATAATTATTTTGCCAACCAGGATCTTGTTCACTGGTTGATTCGCCAGGGAATCGAACCGGTTTTGCCACCCATTGTTGATTATTTTATTCAGGATTTGGTTAACTATAAAGAAAATATCAAAGCAGGAATTCGCAGAAAAAAACTGACTGATCTTTTAGGTGTTCCTATTGATTGGATGATTATGGCGTATCACGAAAAAATTCAGACGATTTTTTCAAAATTTAAATATGGTCTTCCTTTCGATGATATTCGACAGATAGCTCAGGATGCCTCCCAAATTTTGACCATGACAAATCAGTTTGGTGAAGGTTGGTTGATCCCAGGAGAGATTGCAGCCTTTGCTAAAAATGATATTCAACATGTTATCAGTGCACAGCCCTTTGGATGTATTGCAAATCATATTATATCAAAGGGAGTGGAAACAAAGATTAAGGCCGTCTATCCTGATATGAATCTTTTTCACCTGGATTTTGATGCGGGAATGAGCGAGGTCAATGTTCGGAACCGGCTGCATTTTATGATTGAAAACTTATGATGGGAAATGGTTCTATGATAGAAAAGAAATACCGGCCGTCATTCCTGTGCCGAAAAATTTATTATTATAAAAAATACGACACTCAACAATATTTCATTTTGAATTTTTCAAACAGTTATAGAAACAAATAAGATATCCATTGAAATATATTGTACAGGATCGACCAAATCTATTTTCCGTGGGAGAAAACCAGGGGGAATAAAAGCTTGCCCGTCGATAATCGCTGTAAACTCAGTCGCGTTGCTCCTTCAGACACTACAGGATTATTTACGCCGGTCCGTCATTTATTCTGATCCCCTTAATTTCTCAATTTACGTCAAACAGAAACGACCGATCCGTTTCTACTTCTATTTTTATGAGTGCTTCTCAGTATACCTATACCGTTGAAGTGTGACTAAATTTTTTTAAAGCAAGTTTGTTACATAGGGTTAATGTTGTTATTTTGAGTAGGGTTTGTCTCCCCGCCCTGTCTGGATGACTTTGAAGGCGCATATGTGATAAGTTGTTACAGGTTCTGGCTGACGGATCGAAAGCTGCGGGAACTGTCTGAGCGCAGCGAGTTTTTCCGCTGCAAGAGCCGTTCGGCATAGAGCTTGTCAGCCGTCACATCCCGCGGCCAAAAGGTGATCCAATCAGAGCGGGAATGGTTTCATTGAAAACCCTCAATGGTATATCCTATAGACCCGTGGCTGGAAAATATCCATTGTTTGATGGGGTGGGGGGGGAGAATCAATAGATTGCTGTGTGGATGGCTTACTATAACAGGATCAGGAGTGGTGATATAATTGAAAGTTTACGATGGTAAATTCCTGACTGGCGGTTTATTGGGCGAACTCAAATCCATTTTGGGCAGAATAGGTTCCGGTGATGTTGATAAGCTTATTCTCTACGCTTTCGGATTCAATTATAAAATCAGGTGTCATATTTTCTTTGTCTTCCATAGAACCACAGAAGACTTTTATGGTCGCAGCCCTTCTTAGAAAACCTTCAATAGAAAGCTTCATGGAAGCCATGCGTTCTTCAATCTGGTTTAAACTTTTATCAATACTTGTTTTTTTAAATTTCATACCTTTTATACTTTGAGGAAGTTTTTCAAGGTGTTCAAATATATTTTTTACGTTGGCAACGACTTTTGTATTATTCCTTTTTTGAATGAGTTCCATTTCCCGGTTAATAATTTCAAAATCCATGGTTTGCGTTGCAATAATCAATGGTTTAATAAATTTTATCAGTTCAGAGTCTGTGGTGGCCAATTTGGTGAGACGTTTGAGTTCTAATTGTAATTTGCCCATTAGAACTTTTTCATTGTTCTTAAGCTCAGCCGTATCTATATGGACTTTTTCTTTGGATTCTTGAAGTTCTTTTTTTTCTACAAAGAGGTTGTTGCCAAAATGAATGATATTTTCTCCGGAAAAATAAAGGCCATTAAAGGTGATATTTTCTGATTCTATTTTATTATTTGTGATCAAGCCCTTGCTTCTTTCAAAGATTACTTCCGGAGCAGAAATTTGTGAATCAATCAGTTCTGTGTTGATGTTCAAACAACCTTGTTCAGATATGATTTTTGAATGGGATATAGAATCGATAGTGATATCTTTTAAGGCCATTATGGTGCTGTTGCCTTGGGCTTTCATGATATCAGCGCAATTATTGGTGATGACTTCTCCACCGTCCACGATGTTGACTTGCACTTTTCCGTGAACTCTAATTTTAAATCCATTGCAGACCACCCCTACTTTCATCTGGATGGGGCAGGTGACAAGGGAACCAATATTTCCGGTGGAGTAGTCTAATTTCTTGATTTCCACTTCTTCGGAGATATCAATGCTGGTGATTATATCTTCCTGGTTTCTTTCAAGCGTGACAACGCCTGTTTTCTTCGCCTTTAAAAAATATCCTTTGGTCTTGTCTGTGCCACTTTCATCTTCAATCCGTTCGATACTTGGTCCAATATTGATGGCATAGGGGACAGCTTCTGGTACATGAATGATTTTACCATCAAAAGCCAGTCCCAATGTTCCTTGTTTTTCATAGGTAATATAAAATAGATTGTCATCGGCATTAACAATGGGGTAATTATTAATTTCTTTAAAATTGATTATTCCGTCTTTTGATAGTTTTCCTGGACTTTTCTCGTGGTTGAAAAAGGATTTGGCAATTTTACCGTCACAGCTTTTTTTTTCTGCAACGCCTTTTACGATAATCTCTATTGAGTGTTGAGCTGCACTTGCTTTAAAGGTTCTGGTGATGACATTGGTATCCGTATAAAGTGTATCTTCTTCTTCAGTAAGTGTTTTTTCAAAGATTTCTTCTTTGTCGGGCCCAATATTACTGTTTAACAGGTCTCTTAGGCCCAGTAGAAAATCCCGGGGTTTTACATTAAATCTGGGCATCAGTTGTAGAAGTGCCTTTTGAATTACAGGGTCGGGAAAGTTTTTTCGATTGATACTAAACTGCATTTTTGATTGGTTTTCTTGTTTGGATATAGCCTTATACAGATTGGTTTCAAGAATATCTGCTTTCTCTTTGATTCGTTGAGGAGAAAGGGTCTGTTTTGGGGATGAGTTCTGATTGTTATTCAATGTGAAATCCTTTTTTCTAAGGATGTTTTTTAACTATGATAACCTTTTTTGATCATAAAGAAAACTTGTATTTTTAATGGATAATTATAAGTTTTGGTTATGCGGCTGTGATCTATCAGTTTTTTTGTGGCCTGTTAAGGCCGGATGCAATATTTAAGGTTTACACTTTGATTGGTAAAGGATAGTAAAAAGAAAGAATGAAAACCATGTGTTCAGGAGAATAAAAATGATGGATGAAAATCAGGATAATGGGATCCAGGATGGAGAGGAATTAAGTTTTGCTGAGATGTTTGAATCCTATGATTCAAATATTAAAACAGGGTTAAAGCAAGGGGAGATGGTTGAAGGTAAAATCATTTCCATTGGTAGTAACCAAGTTTATGTGGATACGGGTACCAAAAGTGATGGGGTAATTTCAAAATCGGAACTTTTGGATGAAGATGGTCAGTGTGTGGTCAATGTCGGTGATTTAATTAAATTGTATGTGGTATCCATCAGTGAGAGTGAGATTATACTTTCAAAGGCACTTTCAGGTGCCGGAAAATCGATCATGCTCAAAGAAGCTGCCATGATGAAAACTCCGGTTGAAGGTAAAATTACGGATGTGATAAAAGGTGGTTTTAGTGTGGATATACTGGGTAAAAGAGCATTTTGTCCGGTAAGCCAAATAGATGTTAAGTACGTAGAAAACCAAGAAGACTATGTTGGGAAGACCTTTCATTTTTTAATCAACCGCTATGAAGAAGCCGGAAGAAATATTGTTGTCTCCAGGCGCGATTTATTGAATGAAGAAAATAAAGAAAAACAAAAACAATTTTTTGAAAAGGTAGGTCAAGGGGATACGGTTTTCGGAACAGTATCAAAATTAATGCCTTTTGGTGCTTTTGTTGAATTGGCTCTTGGGGTTGAGGGTATGGTCCACATTTCCGAATTATCTTGGTCTCGGGTTGAAAAGCCAGACGATGTTGTTCAGGTAGGTGAAAGTGTAACGGTAAAAATTTTAAAAATTGAACCTGGTAAGGATGCTCAAACCAATAAAATTTCTTTGTCCATGCGGCAGACGTCTTCAGATCCATGGGATACAGTAGATACAAGGTATAATGTCGGAGATCAATTGTCCGGTAAAGTGGTTCGCTTGGCAGCCTTTGGTGCATTTGTAGAAATTGCACCGGGTGTTGATGGGCTGGTTCATATCAGCGAAATGAGTCATGCTAAAAGAGTGCTCAGACCCGAAGATGAAGTTGCGCAAGGAGAGATAGTTCAGGTCATTGTCAAAGCCATTGATATGGATAGCAAGCGCATCTCCTTGAGTATTAAGGATGCCAATGGAGACCCATGGACGGGCGCCAGTACAAAATATACTCCTGGGTTAGTTCTTGAAGGACACCTTGAAAAGAAAGAGAAGTTTGGCTTGTTTATCAACCTTGAACCGGGTATCACAGGCTTAATGCCATCTTCTAATATCAATAATTCTGAAAATGCATCTGTATTTGAAAAGTTAAGACCGTCAGATCCTGTACAGATAATGATCCAGGCTGTAGACGAGGAAAGAAGGCGGATCACCCTGGCATCTCCAGAACAAAAAAATCAGGATAATTGGAAACAATTTGCCGACACGCAAAAGTCTTCCTCTTTTGGCAGTATGGGAAATTTGCTTCAAGAAGCCTTGAAAAATAAGAAATAATTGCCAAAGAAAGAAGAAATAAATTTAAACGTGTTCAAACGGATCGCTACTTATGGCAAAAACGATTAAAGATTCAGTCAAACCTGTATTGAATATTCTGGCTCTGATTGTTTGCATACTTTTTGTTGCCATACTTTTATTTGAGTTTGTGATGGTCATAGGCGAGGGTGTTCATGGTACTACAGACAGTGAGCTTTGGTATCAGTCGCCCCTGTTTTGGGGCGCAATCAAGATAGGCTTTTGTGTCTTAGGAATAATCTTATCTTTGCAAATGGTGAAAAGAATTCACTTATTGTTTTCATCAGGAGAACAAAAACGTCAACTATTGGAAGTTCAGTTGGAATATTCGAAAAAAATGTTCCAAAAAGAGCTCAAGGAAAATGAGACTCAAAAACTTGAATTCTTAGCTTTGAAAAAAAGTGAGGAAAAGTACCGCTCTATTCTCGAAAATATTGTAGATTCTTATTTTGAACTGGATTTGAAAGGGGCAGTTGTCTTCTTTAATAAATCACTGCCGGGTTTTATGGGATATACCAGAGAAGAGCTCCAAGAGGTTCATTACAAAAAGCTTGCTTGTCCCGAGGATTTAGATAAGCTGCGTATGGCATTTAATAACGTCTATGTCACCGGAAAGACCAGCCCTCTGATTCAGTGCAGATTCATTACAAAAGATAATGTTAAAAAGGATATTGGCATTATTGCATCTTTGCTAAAAAATAAAAAGGGAGAAGCGATTGGTTTTCAGGGCCTTGCCAGGGATGTGACCCAGCAAAAACTAATGGAAAATAGTTTGAAGCATACCCAGAAAATGGAAGCGATTGGCAACCTTGCCGGGGGGGTGGCGCATGACTTTAATAATATTTTGAGTGGTATTATTGGCTCAGCGCAACTTATAAAAAAACACAGTGCTCAAGAGTCATCCGTGCAGCCTTATGTTGAACAGATAATGAAGGCGAGTAAACGGGCGACAGGCCTTGTTAAACAGATTCTATTATTTAGCAGAAAGACAGAAAGTGAGAAAATTCCATCAGATATGCAGCAGATTGCCCAAGAGGTGATTAAACTGTTAAGGGCTTCTATTCCTTCCACCATTGAGATTAAATCTGAATTTAAGGAAAACCTGCTTCCAATTTTAGCAGATCAGACTCAGATGCATCAGGTATTTATGAATTTATGCTCAAATGCAGCCCATGCCATGAAAGACGATGGAGGATGTCTTGAGTTAATATTGACAGATGCAACAGTGACCCAAAAGGTACAAAAAGGCATAGATCAAATTTTACCGGGCGATTATATAAAATTGTCTGTTTCAGATACCGGAAAGGGAATGGATCAACAGACTGTGGACAAAATTTTTGATCCTTATTTTACAACCAAAGAAATTGGTTCAGGTACGGGCTTGGGGTTGGCAACGGTTCATGGCATTGTAAAGGATCATAACGGGCATATTCAGGTGGAAAGCAAGATAGGTAACGGAACGGTGTTTAATATTTTTTTCCCTGCTACTCATCATACGATTAAGCAAATTCAAGAACCCGTTGAGATGGTGAACGGCAATGAAACAATTCTCTTTGTGGATGACGAGGTTTATCTTGCAGACGTGGGCAAAGAGATGTTGGAAGATTACGGCTATAGTGTTGAAGCTGTGACCAATTCACCTGAAGCCCTTGAGCTGTTTGAGCAGCATCCGGATAAATATGATTTGGTGATTACAGATAATACAATGCCAAAAATGACAGGTGAACAATTGGCTAGGAATATACATAAGATTAATCCTGATGTCCCTATTATCATGTGTACAGGGATTTCTCTTGATCCTGAAAGTATAAATGGATTTGAGCTTGAAAGGGTTCTGATGAAACCTCTGGATATGTCTCAGATGTTGAAAAATGTTCGGGAAGTGATTGACCTGAGTCGAAAATGACCTGGGCAGATAAATGATCCCAAAAATGTTTATAACAGATTTTGACGGAACACTACTCAAAGACGATAAAACTATTTCCCAAAAAGATCTTAAAACCCTTGAAGCCTTGAGGCAGAAGGGTATTCTCATAGTTATTGCAACGGGGCGATCAGCCTATTCGTTTGAGAAGGCATTGTCGTCGCTGGACCTGTCCTGGACAAATAATATCCTTCCTGTCGATTATGTTATATTTTCAACAGGGGCTGGGATAGTTGATTTTAAAACACGAAAAATCATATTTAAAAAAGAGATAAAGGCAAAAGATATTAAAATCATTACGCAATATTTTGATTTTAATAAATTTGATTATATGGTTCACCAAGCCATCCCAGAGACTCAGTACTTTTTATATAAAACATATCGTTCTGATAACGCTGATTTTCAGTCTCGCATGGCGCTTTATGTATCTTATTCAACGCCTTTAGAAGCTGAATTCAGTCATCTTATGCCTGCGACACAGGTGTTGGCTATTATTCCTCCTGGAATTATGGATGCAAAACAGGTGGCAAAAATTCGGACCAAGCTTAATCAATTCAGTGTCATCCAAGCCACAAGTCCGCTTGATAATGCTTCTACTTGGATAGAAGTGTTTCATAAGCAGGTTTCAAAATCTTTGGCAGTATCATGGCTTTGTGAAAAGTTGAATGTTGCCCGGCAAAATGTTGTTGCGGTTGGAAATGACTATAATGATGTGGATCTGTTGACCTGGGCTAAAGAAGGGTTTGTTGTCGGGAATGCACCCGTCAGGCTTCAGCAAGAGTTCATTGTGGTTTGTAGCAATAATGAAGATGGGGTGAGTTCAGCGGTCAAAAACTCTGAAATTATTGGGTATTCAGGTTTGTAAGTGCTGTCCAGATTAATCTTCTGAAAAATCAAAATCAGGGTATAGCTTTTCACAACATTCAGGACAGATGCCGTGGGAAAATGCGATGGTGCTAAAATAATTTTCCATTTTAATCCACTCGCCTTTTTTGACTTTAATATCTTTGCAGTTTGCACAAATGGGAGTTACATCTTTTGCACTTTTATTCTGGTGGGTAAGGAATTTTTTATATTTTTTTCTTAAATCAACGATCACTGTAATGTCGCGGGCTATAGCAATCATTCCCTGGTAAGCGTCGGCATCATCTAAGATTGAGCTGCATGCCAGCTCCACATGGTGGTAATGACTGTTTTTATTGATCATCTGTATCTCGTAGCGACTGGCCGATCCGGTATGAAGGTAATGGATCTGTTCTTGAATCGTATTTAAACTTTCTTGGGTAGAAATGTCTTTAAGGTTTTTTTGTAGAAGTTCATCGGGTGAATAGCCGGTCATATTACAGAAGGCCTGGTTTGTGTAATTGAAATTTCCTTCTTTATTTATGGTAAAGACGCCTTCGGCAATGTTTTCTGTTATGGTTCTGTAACGCTTTTCACTTTTTTCGATTTGTTTTCGGTAGGCTTTGTTTTCCTGGTTCAGCCGGCTGGTTTCCAATACTTTTTCAACCGTATGCTCAATCATGTTAAAGTCAGTGATGGGTTTGGTAATATAATCTTTGGCCCCCATGCGGAGCGCTTTGATGATATCTTCTTCTTTGCCTGCACCTGATACCACTATCATCGGAACTTGAGGGTTATGGTGCTGGATCGTCCTCATGACCTCGATGCCGTCGGTTTTTGGCATTCTCAGATCAGTGAGAACAATATCAATATTCTGCTTGAAAAAGATATCGAGGCCGCGTTGACCATCTTCTGCGGGAAAGACGATGAAATCCCTGTCTTCAAAAAAATTTGAAAGGCTTTTCCGTATGGATAAATCATCATCGATGATTAATATTGTTTTTTGTGTCATTTTAATAAGCTAAAATTCAATATGCCTTTGGTTAATAAACCTTTGGTTCTTGCTTCTTGGTCCTCGGTCATCATGTCGTTAAAGAGATGCAATCAACTGTTTCATATCGCGGACAGCTTGTTCTATGCCAGTGAGTAGAGATCTTGAAATGATGCTATGTCCTATGCTAAATTCGCTGATTTCGTCAAGTCCTTTAAATGCTTTAATCGTATTATAACAGATTCCGTGTCCGGCATTTACTTCCAGTTTAAGTTTGGTACCCATCTTTGCAGCATTTACAATTCGTAAAAATTCATTTTGTTTTTGCACTTTTGTCTTGGCATCACAAAAGGCACCGGTATGGATCTCGATCATATCTGCATCAATTTTATGGGCGACTTTGATTTGATCAAGGTCGGGGTCAATGAAAATACAGACAGAGATACCAGAATTTTTCAGTGTGCCAACGGCCTCTCTGATTTGATCTTGATGGGTAATCAGGTCCAGGCCGCCTTCGGTGGTGAGCTCTTCTCGTTTTTCCGGTACAAGAGTAACACAGTCTGGTTGGATATCTAAGGCGATACCCATCATCTCGTTAGATGCAGCCATCTCTAGGATGAGTTTGGATTGGACAATTTGTCTTATCAGTCGGACATCTCTTTCGTTGATATGTCGGCGGTCTTCTCTTAAGTGAACCACGATGCCATCAGCCCCTGCAGTTTCCGCAGCGACAGCTGCAGCAACCGGATCGGGATAGTTTACGCCCCGGGCTTGTCTTAAGGTCGCTACGTGATCTACATTTACAGCAAGCTGTGCCATTTGGTATTGTCCTCCATTCTTTTAAAACGAACTCAATTGAGTGTTTTTTTCTATTATTCTAAGTAGTTCAAGGCTTTTTCTTTCCATCTTTTGAGTGGCAGATTCACCCGCCTCATGATCAAACCCTACCAGATGGAGAATGCCATGCACAAGAAGTTGAGACATTCTTTCGGTTAAGGTTATTTGTGCCATATTAGCTTCTTTTAAAGCCGTTTCAGATGAGATGACCACATCTCCTAAAAGTCCCGGGGTGATCTCTGTAAACAGGCCTTCCTGCATCGGAAATGCCAGTACATTAGTGGGAGTGTTAATATCCCGGTATGTTTTGTTCAGTTCCTGGATCTGGATATCATCTGTTATCACGATGGATAATTCATGGGCACTAAAGCCCAAGGCGTTTAAGATCTGTTTTGTCTTTTTGTGGATGATTTCCGTTGGGATGATCTTTTTTTGTTGATTGTCGATCAGTATTTTTTGCTGGTCCATTTTTTTCTTTTTTCTTTTCTTGAGATTTATCTGAGTATTCTATCCGGCTGTGATAAATGCTGGTTAGGATATTGTTGAAGCTTTTGGCAATTTGATGGAGATCTTTTAATGTTAGCTCGCATTCTTCTAATTGTCCATCAGCAAAGATATCGTTAACCAGTTCTTTAACCCGGCCCTGTATTCTGGCAGGGGTGGGGCGTTCGAGTGCTCTTACGGCAGCCTCAACCACATCTGACAGCATGACAATGCCAGCTTCCCGTGTCTGTGGTTTGGGACCAGGATATCTGAAATTCTCTTCTTTGACCATATCATTTCCACTGTTCAGGCTTTTTTGATAAAAATATTTGATCAGAGATGTGCCGTGATGTTGAATAATTCCTTCAATAATTTCATTTCCCAGTTTGTGTTTTTTTGCAAGTTCTACCCCCTTTTTTACATGGCCGATTAAAATCAAGGCAGACATGGACGGGGAGAGTTTATCATGTCTGTTTTTCCCGTCAGCCTGATTTTCAATGAAATATAAGGTTTTGCCCAGTTTGCCAATATCATGGTAGTACCCCATAACTTTAGCTTTCAAGCCACTGGCATTAATAGCTGATGCAGCAGCTTCGGCAAGAGTGGCAACGATAACACTATGATTATAAGTTCCAGGTGCTTCTATCATTAATTTTTTGATTAAAGGCTGGTCAAGGTTTGAAAATTCTAGCATCTTAGAGTCGGTTGTATAGTTAAAAAGCACTTCAATCAGCGGCGTAAATCCAATGGTGAAGGTTGCCGCAAAAAGGCCGCCACAAAATGCAAGAAGGATCTCTTTTGCCAGGACAATTGCATCTGGTTGGGCATGGGAATAAAAGCTTAAAGAAAAGGCAAGGGCGGCATTAAATGCGGCCAGCTTGAACCCGGCAATAATAAAGTTTTTCCTTTCTTGCCGTTCTTTTATCCAGAAGGCTGCTGCGACACTTGATAAAAAGAAGAATAAAAAGACTTCAAAATTACCGGAAAAAGAGAGACTGGTTAATAATGCTAAAACAATGGTGAAAATAACGGCAATATCAAACCCTAAGAATAAGCAGGTTATCATGGCGGCTGCCGGGATGGGAATAATCATAAAAAAAGATATAGATGAGATATCCCAAAGGACCTCGGGGTTTGCAGACAAAGCAATATAAGTGGATATCTTTGCAAAGGTCAGGTATAAACTGAGCCCCAAGGCTAGAAAAACCATGTGCTTATTGTGGTCTTTTTGAAGTCCCTTATCGTCTTTTAAAAATAGTAGATAGATAGACAGTATTAATACAAAAGTGATTAAAGCAATTCCAGTGCTGGAGATAAAAATATCATTCTCTTTTGCCTGATCTCTTAAAGATAGAAGCTTGACCAATTGAACCTTGTCTACTCGTTCGCCTTCCCTTAAAATCATTTCACCGGCTTTGATTTTGTATAAAATGGGTTTGATCTGAGCTTCTGCTTCCTTGATTCTCTTTTGGGTTTCATTTTTATTAAGAGTAATATTGGGTAACAACAGTTGCTGACAAAGATCGACGATAAGATTGGAAAGATTGTAATTGAGATCTTTTAATATGGGTTGGCCTTCTATGCGCACCATGGTTTTGGCCTGATCCGGACCATAAAATACTTTCAGGTTATTCACATTTCTTTCTTCTGTGGAACCGATGGTACGAAGTATAATCCCTTTATGGGCTTCTTTGAGCAGAATCTCTTTGTTTGCAACAATTCCATTGGTTAGAATTTTAGCAATAATAGATTTCATTTTCCCGGCAATATTTCTGGAAAATTGATATTTATAAAAAATGGAGTAGACGCCTTTGTCAATTTTAATACCCAGTTTCTCTTCAAATGCCGGCTTGGTGTCAAGAATCATGGCAAAAGTAGGCGTGGGTTCTGTCTTTCTTTTGGAGGCGTTTATGAACAATTCTCTTGGAATTTTCATCGCAGCATCAATGTTGGAAGAAATTTTTGTTAGTAACTTGGCATCAAAATCATACACATTTTTGACAGATTCTTTAACCTCATTTATTTTGGCGTTTGTAGTTTTTTTGTCTTCTATAAAGAAATTTCTCGGAGCTTTGACATCTCTTTTGGCAACATCCCCCAGGTTATAGGAATAGGTCTCTTTGGTTTGTTTAGGTGCATGAGTAATCGTGAAAAGTATAGTGATTAAAAACAGCAGATACCAAAGGACTAAAGGAGAAGTTTCTAAAAACTGTTTGATCTGTTTGAGATTATTTTCGGTTCTGTTTTTTTTCATAAGCATTTATAATATTTGATACCAGTTTATGCCGGACAACGTCTTCTTTTGTAAAGCTTACAAATTCTATGCCCTTTATGTTGGTTAAAATTTTTTGGGCCTCAATTAAGCCGGATTTTTTCCCTGATGGTAGATCAACCTGGGTAACATCTCCAGTGACAACAGCTTTCGATCCATAGCCCAGTCGGGTTAAAAACATTTTCATCTGTTCTGAGGTTGTATTCTGTGCTTCATCAAGGATGATAAATGCATTGTTTAAGGTTCGTCCTCTCATAAAGGCTAAAGGGGCAATTTCAATGATATCTTGTTCAATTAGCGCCTGGGCTTTTTCAAAGTCCATCATATCATATAGCGCATCATATAAGGGCCTTAAGTAGGGATTGATTTTTTGTGCCAGGTCTCCTGGCAGAAAACCTAAAGCCTCGCCCGCTTCCACAGCTGGTCTGGCAAGTACGATCCGTTTGACATCCCCTTTTGCAAAAGCGGCCATGGCCAATGCCATGGCAAGATACGTTTTTCCTGTTCCGGCAGGTCCGATAGAAATTAGAATATCATTTGCCTGGATAGCTTTCACATAGCGTTGCTGAGCAGGATTTCTGGGGGTGATCGGCTTGTTTTTGACTGTCTTAAAGATGGTGGTTAAAAAGATATCTTTTAACTGAGAGTCATTGTTGTTTTTAATGGTATTTATAGCAGCATCAATATCTGATTCTTCTAAAGAAAAATGATCTTCTAAAAGCTGATATAGTTGGTTGATTAGTTTTTCCACAAGAGTGACGTTTTTATCAGGGCCATTTACCAGAACACTATTCCCTCTGGTGTCGATTTGAACCTTGAACGCCTCGCATATTTTATCTAGGTTATTATTGTGATGTCCGAAAAGCTCTCTGGCGAGCTCCAAGTTTTGAAAGCTGATCGTTTTCATAGCCTACAGGGTGCAATTTATTTGTTCAAAGGTCAACAAAAATCTTGACTAAAAAAGGTGTTAGTTGGTATTGAAAAAGCGCTTTTAATCAAACAAAAAAAGGGGAAAAATGAACACATTTGATATTGCCATAATTGTGGTTACTTCGTTTTGCCTAATCCGGGGTTTTTTCAAGGGATTGATTGGTGAAGTTTCTGGCATTGTAGGCGTCGTTGCTGGATTTTATGGTGCTCAGACATATTATCCCATGGTATCGGTACATATTCAAAAATGGATCGAAAATTCCGGGATATGTGATATAGCTGCATTTTTTGTATTGTTCTGTGCAATTTTAATTGTGATTTCTCTTGTGTCTGTTTTGATTCGTAAAATTTTAAAACTTGTTTTTCTGGGTTGGGTTGACAGGACATTTGGGCTAATTTTTGGTGCAACAAAAGGAATCTTGATTGTCTCTGTTTTGTTGATTATGATTACCAGCTTTTTACCAAAAAATACCAATATCCTGGCAGGTTCAAAATTTTCCCCTCATGTTGCCAAGGTTTCTGAGGCCTTAAGCATCTTTGTTGCTAAAAATACCCGGAAAGATTTTCTAAAACAGATTAAGGATGTATTTTAAACGTATGGAAACAATTGATGTGCTTTTTGATATTGTAAAAACATTAAGAAGTAAAAAAGGGTGTGGCTGGGATCAAAAACAAACGCCTGAAACGATGATGAGTTGTCTGGAAGAAGAGGTTTATGAATTACAAGAAGCCATTGTTAAAAAAGATGTTGATAATATTTGTGAGGAACTGGGTGACGTATTATTTCAGTTGATTTTCATTGTCCAGATTTTCCAGGAGCGGCAAGACTTTTCTTTTTCTGAGGTGGTTGATCAAATATCAAAAAAAATGATACGGCGTCACCCTCATGTTTATGGGGATGCTAAGGTTTCTAATCATGAAGAGTTGTTACGGCAATGGGAGTCCATTAAAGTTCTTGAAAAGAAAGACAGTGGTCGGGAAAGAGCATCTGCCTTGGATGCTGTTCCCAAAGGAATGCCATCTTTGATCCGAGCTTTAAAAGTGTCTAAATGTGCGGTTAAAGAAGGATTTGACTGGGACAATATTCATGATGTTTTGGATACCGTTAGAAGTGAAATAGATGAATTTGAAGCGGCCTTGGATTTAGGAAATCATAATGATTCAATGATGGAGTTTGGCGACATTTTATTTTCTCTGGTAAATGTGGCGCGGTCAGCAAAATTTCATCCAGAAACTGCTTTGAGTTGTTCAACAGCTAAGTTTGAAGGCCGGTTCCGGATGATGGAGAATCAATTAAAAGAAAAAAAAGTTAAGTTAAAGGCACTGTCAAGGGAACGCAAAGACCAATTCTGGGAGCAGGCTAAGGCATCCTATGATAAATAATCACCTCGTTGGAATTTAAGATATTCAGTTTGAGCGGTGACAATTGTCTGGGTCGCAATCTTTTTCAAACCATCATCTGCTGCCGTAAGGTTTTGTGTCTCTTTAAGTAAAGCGCCGGCACCTGATTTGATTTCCTCTAAAACAGGTGCAATGTTCTTGAGTGAAATAGTTGGGTCTTGAAGCTGTAAAGAGTATTGATCCAGCATTTCAAGGAGTTTGTCCGTTTTTCCTGAAACAATATCAGAGGAATGGATTATATTCAGGCCGCTGGATGCAATTTCACTTAATGCATTTGCAGGAGTCTGCATCATTTCTTTTACCTGTGTTTTATCAAATGCTTTGTTTAGGGCATCCCCGAAGGCATCCGTCGAAGCGCTTTTTGAAGTTTTGGAATTGGGCGCAGTCAGGGGCTGGGCAGTGTCACTAATTTGGTTGATGTTGGTCATGTTTTACCTCCTTTTCACTTAATATACTAAATAAGCAAAAGGTATGCCATTAGCGAAGAGTTCCTACGGTTTTTATGAAAACACCGCAATATCAGACACTTTGCATTTGATATGTACAAATAAAAATTATAGGGAGAAAAAAACAGTGGGAAAATTTTTCTGTCAAACGATCTCATCCATGAGAGTTCCTGCCATTTTTTCAGCAACCGCTTCGACATTTATGTTGTACTGGTTGGTTTCAACTTTGAGCTTGATATCAGATACGTATTCTTGTCGATCAGTGGGTTGAATATCCATGGATTTGGAAATTTTTTGTAAGTCCAATGTCTTGCTTGAAAGATTAAGGCTATCGGACAATGAACCGTTGGCCACTCCAGTTGAATCTTTTGGAGTAGCTGGACTTGCTTGCTTAGTATATGTTTGATTGATGTAATTGGGGGTTGTTGGTGATATTTTCATGGTGATTTCCCTCCTTATAACTCCATATTGCTGTCGGCAACTTCTCTGGCCAGTTCAGTCATCCGTTTTACAATAAATTTTGAATCTTCAACAGATAAAGTATGGGTGATTTTTTGATTGTTTTCATCAATCACGGTGTAAGTAAACTGGTTTTTTTCTTTTGAGAAATTAATTTTTTTGCCCATTTCTTTTTCGATCTGGCTGGTAATTCTTTCTTCGGCTTTTTCTTTAGGACCTTCACTGATAATCTTATCAACAATGTTTGCAGCAACCTTATCAATAATGGCTTTTCTCTTACCTTCAGAAGAAATAGTAACGCTGTCCGCAGAAATTTTGTTGGTAGCTCCAAATTTGTTTCTGTTTAGCATTTTGCCCTGACTTAATTGTCTCGAATATACTTTCAGGACATTTTGTATTTGATACGAAGGTATCTGCATTTAGTTTTCTCCTTACCCAGAACTATCGGTTAAGGAAAATAAAACTTTAATTTTTTTTTCAATCATCAAAATCTCCGTCGGGTCCTTTGTCTGTATCAAGTGCCGAGGCTTTTTCTATGATTTTTTCTCTTGTCCAATCAGATTCATGTTCAATTTTTTCAGCTTTTTGTCCTGGGTCATGACTCTGGGTTTCTAAAATAGCATCGATAAGAATTGGGGCCGTATCTGTGGCATTGAATACATCTGTTAAAAGAGTATATACAAAATCTTCCACGCCTTTTGTCATTCGATCTCGGTATTTTAATGGTTGAGCCATAAATTTTGTTTCAAAAGGAAGATTGAGTTTTTTGAAATTACCACCTTCAATATTGTTTTCATTTGCAAAGGTTTTCATTTGTCCCCAGACGTCTTGAGAAACACCCTTGTCTTTTTCTTTAATGAAATTACCGTTGTCGAGGATAGCATTGCCGTAATCATTGACTTGAAACCCCCAGGAAATCATTTGCAGGGCGGTGGCAACATTGGCTTTGGTTGTTCGGGTTTTGGATGCGATTTCTCTGAGTCTGTCCGAGTTATTTCCAGATGTTCCATGCTGGGCACCGGAAACTTTATATTTAGAAAGCGCTTCATGAATTTGAGTAGTTAATTCAACATTTATACCGGTTCCGCTGGCTTCGATGCCATGGGTTGTACCATTGTTCAACGCAATCCAATTTGGGAAAATATTATGGGCATTTAGCCCTTGAATGAGAAAAAGAGCTTCCTTGTCTGTTGATAGGCCAAATGCACCTTTAATCTCCCCAACCTCGGTTTCAAGCCCGGACCAATCCGGGATAAAAGGATATAATTCTAAATTGGCCAGCAGGTTTTGGTCATCTGGCATATGGGATGCATCAATGGCAATGGATGTGATGCCGGCATCAAATAAAGAACCAATTTCTGCTTTGGCGGGTTCAATGTCTCCGGGGACTTTAATGCCAAAATGGTCTGCATGGATCGCAACGGGGATCGTGATCCCTAATTCATTCATGAAAGCATCTGTCTGCCTAGCAATATTCCATAAATTCACTCCACAATATGCTGCAGTCCCGCCTTCAGATCGGGCAATTTCAATCATGATGGCTGCATTGGCCCGCTGAGCGGCTAACAAGGCGCCTCGAATTACAAACGCATTTCTCCCGTTTGCGGCAATCGTCATGCAACTGCCTTTTTTCAGCATGGCCAGGTCAATGTATTTGCCACTGACAATAAGCGCTTTGGAGCTGGGAAAAAGAGTCTTTATGTTTGGTGGTCTGCCAAGATCAAGAGCCGTTTTAAAATTTGAAGAATATGTTGTTGGTCTAATCATTTTTACCCTCCCTGGATTCAGAGATTATTTTTAAATGTTAATTCTATTTTTTCTCACGAAAAAATGTTTAAATCAAGGTATATATTAAATAATGAATAGTTATTCATGGGGTATCAGATGAGAAAAATATTAGATTTCCGGGATTGAAAAATTGAAAAATTATTATATAACTATTTGAAAAATATAAGTAAAAAATTATTTTCAAATGGTTGGATGCAGGTATTATCTGCTTGACATTTATAAAAAATTATAGCAATTTGATGAATATATATTCATTTAATCAAAAAAAGGTGACTTCGGTTTGCAAAAAAATAAATCAGAAAAATATAACAATATATTAAATAGTGCAGGGTGTGTGTTTGCAAAATATGGGTTTCATAAGGCAACAATTTCTCAAATTGCATCCCAGGCAGGTGTGGCAGACGGTACACTATATTTATATTTTAAGAACAAAGAGGACATTCTGTGTCAATACACCAATTATAAAAGTGATATGGTATTTAAAAAGATGCATGCTGCTGTTGAAAAAGGTAAAAACGCCGAAGAAAAACTTCGACATTTGATTCGGTGTCATTTGTCCGAGTTTCAGAATGATAAAGATATGGCGGTTATTTTTCGCTCAGAAATACGATATTTCAGGGATATTGAATCACAGATCAAGGATATATCAAAAGTGTATCTGGAATTGTTATCTGAGATTATCGAACAGGGTCAAGTTGAAGGTAGCATGCGTAAAGATCTTTTTGTGGCTTTGGCTAAGCGGTATATTCTTGGAGCTGTCGAAGGGGTTATCAGTACATGGGTATTTGCTGGTGGTAGGTACGATCTGGAATCTTTAGCAGATCCTCTGGTGGATCTTTATCTGACAGGAGTAAAAGGGTCAATATAAAATAGATATCTTGAAAAAAGTAATTGTTTTCTGTAATATAATCTTTTTTTGCTTGACGTGTACGTGCATGTTTATTAGAAATCTTAGATTTGTATTCATTTAGTTTAAAAAGATATTTGGGAGGTAAAGAGATATGACGTCAATGTGGTTTAGCCCGGCAAATTATAAATTTTTCGGGGTGTTTCCTGCAGCAATACTATCATTTGTATTGCCGATTATAGGAATAGGGCTTTTTACGTATATTATGGCCAGACGGATTGCGCCTTTGATGAGAGCCAATCCGGATTTCCGTTTTGATCAGATCGGTTCACGAATAAAAAATCTGATTGTTGTTTGGTTGGGACAGATTCGTCAGCCAAGATATATGCTGGCTGGTGTGCTCCATATCCTTATTTTTGCAGGTTTTCTGGTATTATCTATTCGTTCAACATCTTTGGTCGTTATCGGCCTTAAAGATGGTTTTGTCCTGCCGGGATTCGGTGGTGTTGTCGGAGATATCTATAATTTTGTAAAAGATTATGCTGCGACCCTTGTTCTTATCGCTTGTATTATTGCAGCTGTCAGAAGAGGGATTTTTCGACCCAAACGATACGCTGTGCCTGAAAAATATGGAAAAGATCATACTTCAGAAGCCGTTTTCGTGCTGGGTATCATTTCAACCCTCATGATATCAGAAAGTCTGTTTGAAGCTTCTGAACTTGCGTATGAAGCCGCACATGGTGCACCGGAACATTTCTTAGCACCATTGTCTCTGGTATGGATTTTTAGGCTTCTGCTCTCATCAGTGCCGCAGGGTGTTCTTCAGGGGCTGCATATTTTTGCATATTTTGTGCATGATTTGACCTTTTTCTTTTTCCTTTGTTTCTTACCCATGGGAAAACATTTCCATGTTATCACATCAATTTTTAATGTCTTTTTCATGCGGGTTCAAAAAGGTAATATTAAGCCGGTTATGCATGGAATTTCAGATGAGCAATTAGATGATCTGGAATCATTTGGTGTTAAGAAATTGGAAGATTTTACCTGGAAGCACATGTTGGATTTTTATTCATGTGCAGATTGCGGCAGATGTTCAGATCAATGTCCTGCCAATGCCGTCGGTCGGCCTTTGTCTCCACGGTTTATTACGATTAAGGCAAGGGATTTGATGTTCAAAAATTATCCAATGTCGGGTAAAATTTTTAAGAGCAAACTTTTAGTAGAAGATATTTATACAGAAGATGAAATCTGGTCCTGCACCACATGTGGTGCCTGTGAAGAGGAGTGTCCTCTGGGTATTGAATATATTGATAAGATGGTTGATCTTCGACGGGGTATGGTTGATGAAGGTATGGTTCCCCAGTCTTTGCAAAAACCACTTAAGGCCCTTGAAAAACGTGGTAATCCATATGGTAAAATGGAGAAAAAACGTGCGGACTGGGCAAATGATAAAGAATTTAAGGCCAATTATCAGATTAAGGATCTTGCAAAGGATGAGGCAGATACCCTTTACTTTGTAGACAGTATTACGTCTTTTGATGATAATATGCAGGATATTGCCAGGCGAACATCCATTATTCTTGAAAAAGCAGGTGTGGATTTCGGGATTCTTGGCAAGCTGGAAAAAGACAGTGGAAATGAAGTTATTCGATTCGGTGAAGAGATGCTGTATCAGGATTTGAAGGCGCAGAACACAGACGCTATATTAGAAACTGGTGTTAAGCAGATTGTAACTGCGGACCCCCATGCGTATAATGCATTGAAAAATGATTATACTGGGCTTCCGCCGGTGAAGCATATTAGTCAGATTATCGCTGAAAAAATTTCCAGTGGTGTTGTTTCACTTAAATCCTGTCAGGATCCTGACAAGGTGTATGTTTACCATGATCCTTGTTATCTTGGGCGGCATAACGGAGTATATGAAGACCCTAGGCAGGCATTGGATGCAATTGATGGTTTGACCCGAGTCGAGTTGGAAAAAAGCCGTGATAGATCTTTTTGTTGTGGTGGTGGTGGATTGATGCTCTTTTATGAGCCGGAAGAAGAAACAAGAATGGGAGTTTTACGTGTTAATATGGCTGCCGAGGCCGGTGCAAATGTCATTGTAACTGCCTGTCCTTTCTGCCTGGTAAATATCCAGGACGCGATTAAAGTCGCAGGAAAAGAAGGAGAGATAGAAGCTTTGGATTTTACAGAACTCATTGAGCAGCATCTAGTATAAAATAAACAAAAGGGTTGCAGGTTTTTTTATAAATTTCACAAACCTGCAACAAATATTGACTTAAAGGAGGCAAATAATGGAAATTTTGGTATGTGTCAAGAGAGTACCAGATACTGCTGAGAATGAATTTGAACTCAACAGTGACGGAAATGATCTTGATCGTGATGATCTGGTTTATTCAGTAAATGAATGGGATAACTATGCAGTTGAAGAAGCCATTCAGATTGTTGATAATGTAGGTGGCAGTGTAACCGTTATAACGGTTGGTGACGATGAATCAGAAGAAGTTTT
>JAWSVH010000097.1:0-8050 GCA_033852015.1 Desulfobacula sp. | reverse complement strand
AAGTAATATCAAAGGCCTTTCATAAAAGCTATCCTACTGCCAAGTGGATACGTGATGAGGTTGTTGTGAAAGATGGTATGAATGTAATGGTGTTAGAGTTAATTATACCGGCAGTAGATACTAAAATTCATAATATAATATATGGTACCTCTGTGGAAGGCAGGTTTTTATTGGTCGCTTTTAATACAACGGTGGAACAGTCTGAAAAATGGCTTCCCATAGGAAAAAAAATCATGTCATCTTTGAAAATAGCCAAGTAGTATAAGATTCGGTTTTTAGAATAAATATTTAGGGGAGTATATGGACAAAAGACAGATAATTGATTTGAGCATTGGCATTACGCCAGGGCTTCCCAGTGACCCGCCCATGATGATCCCCCAAATTGAATATGTGGATCATAAAGCAGGTGCAGAACAGATGAAAGATTTTTTCCCAGGGCTTAAAACAGATCAATTGCCGGGAGGGCTTGGGTGGGCAATGGAACAGGTAACGCTTACCACTCATTCTGGAACCCACCTGGATGCCCCATATCACTATCATCCAACAATGGATAACGGAGAAGGGGATAAAGGAGAAGGGGATAAAGGAAAAAAATCCCTGACAATTGACCAGATCCCACTTGAATGGTGCTTTGGTGATGGTGTGGTTCTGGATTTTTCGAGTCTGGCAGATGGCGAGCGGATTACGGTTGAACATATCCAAGAAGAACTTAAAAGAATTAAGTATGATATCAAACCTTTGGATATCGTTCTTATAAGAACCGGAGCGGATAAGTACTGGGGCAAAGAAGTTTATCTTGTAAAAGGGTGTGGTATGACTAAAGAATCCACTCTTTTTCTTCTTGAAAAGGGTGTCAGGGTCACCGGTATTGATGCCTGGAGTTGGGACCGTCCGCTGCCCTATATTGCCCAGGAGTTTGAGAAAACCAAGAATGCAGATATTATATGGGAAGCTCATTTTGCTGGTATTGAAAAGGGGTATTGTCATATGGAGAAATTGGCAAACCTGGATAAAATTCCCAAACCCCATGGGTTTAAAATCTCCTGTTTTCCGATAAAAATTACATCCGCATCTGCCGGATGGGTCCGTGCAGTGGCAATCGTTGATTAGAACGGTTAAATAGAACGGTTAAATAGAATGGTTGAATTAAATTGTCTAGCAGGATTAGGGAGGGAGCATATGGGATTAGAAAATAAGCGGATTATTACAGCAGCCATTACGGGGGCTATCCATACACCAAGTATGTCTAAATATCTTCCCATTACACCCGAGCAGATCACCAATGAGGTTTTGGCATCCCACGAGGCGGGTGCTGCTGTTGCCCATATCCATGTAAGAGATCCAAAAACCGGTATGCCTTCAGCAGATCCAATGCTTTTTTCACAGATCATTGCCGATGTTAAGAAACACAGCAACATCATTATTTGTACCACCACCGGAGGTGGTTTGGGTGACTCGACCCAAAAACGGGTTCAGGTTGTTTCTAATATGGAGCCGGAGTTGGCCTCACTGAATGCCGGGTCCCTTAACTTTGCACTTTTTCATGTGACAGATAAGTTCAAAGAGTGGAAGCATGACTGGGAAAAGACATATCTGGGAGCGACAGATGATTTTATTTTCCCTAACACATTTAAAACCATGCACGAGTTTTTGGAAATATTTAATAGAACGAAAACAAAACCTGAATTTGAAATCTATGATGTTGGGATGATCAACAATCTTGAGCATTTGATTGAAACCGGACATGTTAAAACACCGGTTTATCTTCAATTTGTCATGGGGATTTTAGGCGGTATTCCGGCAACGTCTCAGAATTTGATATTTCTTCTTGAAACTGCAAGAAAATCCATAAAGGATTTTGAGTTTTCGGTTTGTGCTGCGGGCCGACATCAGATGAGGATGTGTACCCAGTCGCTTTTGCTTGGTGGGCATGTCAGGGTTGGACTTGAGGATAGCCTTTTTTTGTCAAAAGGGATTCTTGCAAAAAGCAATGCAGATCAGGTTAAAAAAATTGTAAGGATTGCAGGAGAAATTGATATTGAGCCGGCCACGCCGGATGAGGCGCGTCAGATACTTTATTTAAAGAATTGATATTTTGGATGGTAACTATGGAAGATGATATTGAACGCAAGAGTAAAACACAGATAAAAAAAGAGGCCGAGGCACTCCAGAGACTTGGAGAGGAACTTATTGACCTGCCTCTACAGAAGTTGGAACGTATTAAGTTGCCCGATGACCTTATGAGTGCTTTGATAGACGCTAAATCTATAAAATCACATATTGCGGGTAGAAGGCAAAGGCAATATATTGGAACTTTAATGCGGAGTATAGATCCGGAACCCATCCGGTATGCATTGTTACAGACGGATATTAATATTCCTGTTGAATCCCGGGAAAACGAAAAAATTCGAGTGTGGCGGGATAGGCTTTTAACGGGGGACTCGGATGGTATTGAAGAATTTCTCAGTGCCTTCCCAGGTTTGGAACGCCAGAGATTACGGCAGCTTTTGAGAAATGCCCAAAAAGAGCAAGCGGCAGGCAAACTATCTAAGTCAGTAAAAGCATTAGAAAAACTGATTATGGAGAACATAAACAATCAATAAAGTCCCATGATATGGTAAAATTACTTGTAAATTTAATCTGCTTTGGTGTCTTATGTTATGGTCTTATTCTGGCAGCATTTTATTTTTTCCAGGAACGGTTTTTGTTTTTCCCGGCCCCTACCTCTTTTGGAGATTGTCCCGGGATAGAACGGCACAATGCTAAAGCAGAAAAATTTGGTAATATTCGGTATTATCTTCAATCTAAATCACATCCAGACAGTTGGGTTGTCGTGTTCCATGGGAATGCGGGGAATGCGTGTGATAGAACCTATTTTATGGATTTATTGGCAGATTTTAATTCCAATATCGTTCTATTTGAATATCCGGGTTATGGTAACGATTTAAATGTACTAAAAGAGTCTTTAATTATAGAACAGGCGCTTGAGTTGGTTCTTCATATTAAAGATATCAATTCTGATGGTCTGCCTATTTATTTGCTGGGTGAATCTTTGGGAACCGGAGTGGCAACGATTACAGCAGGGCATACTCAAGTTAGTGGCTTAATCCTTATCTCAGGATTTACGTCTATTGGGGCAGTGGCCCAGCATCACTATTTCTGGTTGCCGGTAAAATATCTGTTGAAACACAAGTTTCACGCTGATATCTGGGCAAGCAAGATAAAAGAACCAGTGATTTTTTTTCATGGGTTAAATGATGACATCATTCCTATCAGTTTTGCCCGGCAGCAGGTGGCAAACTTTAAAGGTGAAAAAAAATTGGTTGAGATTTCAGGGTGTGGACATAATGATATTCTTGATGTTGGTGAAAAAAGTATTCAAGATGAGATTCGTAAGTTTATGGTAAAAAAATCTTATTTATATTAGGTTCAACGGAATGCAATTTCTTTTGGATCAATTTTGTTGTTTTATACAGGAGAACTCTAACTTTTTGAGTGTTATTTTATGACCGGTTCACAAACGTCCATGACCAAAGAAATTGTTCTTGCCAATTATAGAATGGATGTTCGATACGACGGACAAAATTATTATGGGTGGCAGCGGCATAAAGATAAACCGACCATCCAGGGCGCATTGGAAAATGCGGTTACAAAATGTTTTGGGTTGCGGACCAATGTAGAAGGTTCTGGACGAACCGATCGTGGGACACATGCATTGGGTCAGGTGGCAACTGTTCGCCTTCCCCAAAATATTGACGGGGATGCGGTTGCAGATCTAAATAATGCACTTGATAAAACCATTGAGATTATAAATCTTCAAAAGGTTTCGGATGATTTTCATGCGCGTGAATCTGCCATCGGAAAGTGTTACCGCTATGAAATATGGAATCATTCCGTTCTGCCATCCCAAATGGAAGGAAAGGTGTGGTATGTTCCTGAAAAACTGGACGTAAAAGCCATGCAGGATGCCTGTCCTTTTTTCGTGGGTATGATGGATTATGCTTCTTTTGCCAAGGTTCCCAATTTTAAAAGGGCAACCACGGTTCGAACTATACATTCATTTGATCTTGTGCAAGATGGATCGTTGTTGTATTTTTCAATTATAGCAGACGGTTTTTTATATAAAATGGTGCGTAATATCATCCGTGCTGTTGTTAAGGTGGGAGAAGCAAAATTTTCAATTGAAGATCTTCCCCGAATTATAGATGCAAAAAATCGCAAGGCCTCACCAGGGACGGCTCCAGCTTCTGGGCTTTATCTTGATAAAGTCTTTTATGATCAAAACAGTATGGATGATGCCATTGAGAAGAATCGAGAGGGCTTAAAAGAATGAGGATGGGTCATGAGTGAGTTTGTCCATGAACGACATAAATTTCCAACAAAGTTAAATCAGCCGCGAGAGTTGATTGTTGCCTGTGTGCCAATGAGAAGTAATGTTAATATTTCCCAAATTGCTCGCACTGCAAGCGCTTGTGCTGTGGAAAAAATGATTATTTGTGGGAATGCATCACTTATCTCAAAAATTGCCAGAGATGCGACTTCAGCGCTTTCGGTCTCTACTCATCGGTCCTTGAAACCAGTACTTAAAAAACTCAAACAAAATGGCTATCATATTGTTGGGATAGAACAGGCCTCTAATTCTAAAAATATTCATCATTTTGCTTTTAAACGCCGCATGGTTTTGGTGATTGGGAATGAGCGGCTTGGAATAAATGATGAGATTTTAGAGCAGCTTGATGAAGTTATCGAGATTCCTGTGTGGGGGTTGCCGCATAGCTATAATGCAGCTTCAGCAGCCAATATGGCGTTGTATGAATATTGCCGCCAGTTTCCCCAAGGGTAGCATGATTAAAGATGATAACTGATATTTATATTTTTTGGTAAGTGAGCAAAAGGAAATTACCCATGTCTTCAAAAAATGGCAGTAATAGTGGAAAAATTATTTCAGAGGTTCGTGCCAGACAGCAGGAACGTGAAAAAACGTATCGGGAACGTGCACTTAAGCTTTATCCGTGGATTTGCGGTCATTGTAGCCGGGAGTTTGAAGGAAAACGCTTACGGGAATTGACCGTTCACCATAAAGACCATAATCATGACAACAATCCGCCTGACGGCAGCAATTGGGAGTTGTTGTGTGTTTATTGCCATGATAATGAGCATTCCCGGGATCAGGTGGCTGATGCTTATGCCGATGACCCATCCGACCAGTCTATTGGAAATGGGGGAACAACCAATCCCTTTGCCGGATTGGGAGATCTATTAAAGGGTAAACTTGATTAACACAATCAGTGTTATAGAGAATATCAATTGTTTGATAAACATACGGCCCGTCGTAAAGGAGTCATTATGATAGAAACGTATAGAGGGATTGTTTATCCAGATCAGTTGGATCATATGGGCCACATGAATGTGCAGTGGTATGCAGCAAAATTTGATGAAGGGACATGGCATTTATTCTCATCAGTGGGTATTACTTCAAGCTACATCCGTGAACATCATAAAGGGATGGCAGCGTTAGAACAGACAACGAAATATAAATCAGAGGTCATGGCCGGAGCCCCGCTTGTTATTCGGTCAAAAGTGCTTGAGGTAAAAGATAAGACACTTCGATTTTTTCATGTCATGTACGATTCTGAAACCCGAATAGAAGTGGCGACATCTGAATTAATTGCTGCGCACATTGATAGAAAAAAAAGGAAAGCCTGCGCGTTTCCTGAAAATATTAAAGAGAAATGTCTGGCGATGATGGATATGGTTTCAGAGTAAAATGAATACATTATAGACAGGAGAAAATAATGTTTAGTACTCAGTTTTTATTAACATCGCTGATCGTGGTTTTGATTCCGGGAACCGGAGTGATTTATACGGTATCAACAGGTCTTTTCCTTGGATGGAGGGCAAGTGTCGCTGCAGCTTTTGGTTGTACTTTTGGTATTCTTCCACATCTGTTGGCAAGTATATTGGGATTGTCTGCCATACTTCATATGAGTGCGGTTGCATTCGTGTGTGTGAAATATGTGGGGGCGGCTTATTTGCTTTTTCTTGCCTGGTCTATGTGGCGTGATACCGGTGGGCTTAAGTTTAATACGTCTTCTAAAAAGAGTATGGGCCAAATAATTATCAAAGGGTTTCTTATCAATATTCTTAATCCGAAGCTGTCGATGTTTTTTCTGGCCTTTTTGCCCCTTTTTATTTCCCCAGACACGTTATCACCGATGGTTGAAATGTTTATTTTGAGTGCTGCATTTATGGCTATGACGTTGGTTGTTTTTATTTTGTATGGCATTTTGGCAAACCTAATTCGTGAGTTTGTGGTGAATTCACCCAAGACAATCGTCTGGCTGCAGCGTTCATTTGCAACCGTTTTTGCTGCCCTTGGTGTTAAGCTCGCACTATCAGATCAGTAGATTAATAGATCGAATAACAGGGGTTGTTTTTTTAAGGCTGGATAAACAGTTTTTTAACCTCTTCTTTTAAGACTTTTCCCATTGTATTTTTCGGGATATCGCTGACAAAAATAATTTGTTTGGGGCATTTCCAGTCATGCAGATCTTCTTTGCATCTGTCTTTGATATCATCGTAACTCAGTTGGGCTTTGGAGTGTAAAACAATAGCAGCCACAATTTTTTCACCCCAGGTTTTATCTTGGATTCCCACCACGGCAGATTCTTTTACACCGTCTATCCGGTTGATAATGGTTTCCACCTCTTTGGCAGAAACGTTCTCTCCTCCGGTGATAATAATGTGTTTGATTCTGTCTGTGATAAAATAATAGGCATCTTTGTTTGCCCATCCAAGATCTCCAGTTCTAAACCATCCTTTTACAAAGGTTTTTTGGGTTTCTTCTGGTTTCTTCCAATACTCAGATGTAATTCCAGGGCCTTTTAACCAGATTTCTCCAATTCCTTCGGCGTTTTTATCTAAAAAGGTGTCGGGATCTACAATGCGAACCTTTAATTTTGGAAGGGCCTTGCCAATCGAACCGGGTATTTTTTTGTCGTTGATGGGATTGGAAAAGTTCATCCCGGTTTCGGACATGCCTTCACGTTCCACGGGTTCTCTGCCCAAAAGGCGCTTGATTCGTTCGAATTCACTTTCCAAAAGGGGGGCAGACCCACAGGTTAGCAGACGCAGGTGTGAAAAATCATTTGGTTGATTTTCAAGGATATCCATGACTTTGGTATACATTGCAGGGACGGCCATAAACATGGAACAGGCATTCTTTGTTTTGGTTGATAAAACATCGATGACCACTTTGGGTTGGAATTGGTCTAAAAGGATGATGTGTCCACCGGCCAGCAAGGTGGTGTGCAGGGCAAAGCAGAGACCATGAATATGGAAAAGCGGCAGTGTATGGCACAATACGTCACTGTCATCTATTTGCCATATGTTCATAATATTACGGGCATCGTGGGTGAGATTGCCCTGGGTAAGTACAGCTCCTTTGGGGTCGCCTGTCGTTCCAGAGGTATAAATAATTAATCCGGGGTCCCCGGGTTTTAAAGCTTCTGGGTTTGATTTTTGGGAGATTGAAAAAAAGATCTCCAGATTTTGATAGGGTTGAGTGGTGGAGACTTCTATGATGTTAACATCTGGATTAATTTGTTGAATCCATTTGGTTTTTTTTGTTTCAGTGATAATAAGACTGGGGGCAGCATCCTTGATAAGGTAAGTCATTTCTGATCTTTTAAATCCGGGATTCAGAGGGACACAAATGGCACCAATTTTTTGGAGTGCAAAGTGTGTTACCACGCAAAAAATTGATTTTTCCAAAGATAAGATAACTGTTTGGCCTTTGGCAATACCCCGGGCCTGCAGTATGTCGGCAAGTTTGTTGATGTCAGCCAGCAGTTGAGAATAGGTCAGTTCAGTTTCAAGCATTCCATTGCGCAGGAATGTAATGGCTTTTTTATGGTGTTGTTTTATACAAACAGTCTCAAGCCAGGTATAGATGGATTCTGAATTCATGAACGTTGAAGAAAGGGAGTTATTTGTCATTTATTTAATATCTATTGGAGTGTTGGGTCTCTATTATTTAATGAGGATTAAA
>JAWSVH010000291.1:0-1477 GCA_033852015.1 Desulfobacula sp. | reverse complement strand
GCTAAGCATTGGAACTGTCCAATCAAATGGGTCCACCGTATTCCTTATTAAATCCTTTATTAAGTTCATTGTCACTACTGTCCTAAATAAATTCAGTTATTACTTTTTAGGGTTCAAGAACCCCATAAAATCGTTCCAAACTCTCTATTTTTAAAACCAGGTTGCCAAATTGCATTCCTATGCCCTCACAATCCTTTTATAGGCAATTGCATCTGCACTGGTTGAATACTCGGCCCTATGGTCTCAAAGGGCTTATTTATCCATCCCCATAGATCTTTGTAGGTGAATAAGTTCCATCTCAAAAAAGCAATCAAATTCGATAAGGACCATTCAAACTTGGATTTAAGTGCAAGAAATTTGATCAGTAACATGGCAATCAGTGCTGTCCAAATTTGAATATTAAGGGCATTTTCTGTTGTTCCGACAAAGGTCTTGATTCTCAAGTTCTGTTTTATCGCTTTGAAAAACAGTTCGATTTGCCACCTGTCTTTATAAATGGCAGAGATAGTCGTGGCCCCAAATTCATAATGGTTGGTCAAAAGGACTATTTCCCGTTGCTTATCGGCATCCCACACAACAACTCTGCGTAGTAAAAAGCGACATTCTTTCCGGGCTTTATACCCGGTAAGTTTAATAATCTCATCAGATAAAATATTGCGATTTTGAGGAACTTCCCGTTCTTCAAAAACTTCATAGCTGGCGTTTGCTTTTAACCGGGTTACAAAATATATGTCTTTTGCTGTCCAATATGAATACAGTTTGTAATCCGTATATCCTCGATCCATTGTTATTATTGACCCTGTGGCCAGGGGGAACTTTCTGGCATAGGTTGATTCATGTCTTTTCCCATTGGATATATACGCATAAGATGGCAAATACCCATCATGATCCAGCAGCAGATGGAGTTTTACCGCACCTTTTTTACGACGAAATTGGGCCCATGGGAACAAATTGAGGCACAATGAGATTGTTGAACTGTCCAAAGACAACAACTTATTTTTAAACCTGAATTTATGCTTGCCCGGTGACGCTTTCCGGCAGAAATCAAAGGTTTCATAAAACAGATCCTGGAAAAGCTTCCATGACCGATTTGTATTGGCATAGGATAAAGTTGATTTATTTGGTGCAGACCCTACACCAAGGTGTCGCAGTTTGCCATTACAACACGCCAAACCACCACTGATCTCTCGCAGACTCTTGGCCTGGGCAACTTGACAGAAAAACATGGAAACAAAATGATCCCAGCTTTTAAAACCCTTAGAATATTTTTCTGTCTTATGCTTCATTACCAAATTCTTAAAATTATTACGGTCAAAAAAGGCCAATAGTTGACTAAAAAGGCTTGCATGTCGTACCATCATTTCAATTCTCCTTTGTGTGGATTTTCAGGTTATTGTTGTGGTAACGACAACCTTAATCCCACAAGGAGAATTACTTCAATACTTTTTTATCTAAATCCCGTTTTTGGACAATAGTG